>JBMTLP010000054.1:0-11550 GCA_049433245.1 Pirellulales bacterium | reverse complement strand
AGCTTGACCATGAGACCCCGTCTAAATAACCCATGCCCGACGCGCCGTGGCGTAGGGTGCCTGTGATTGTCTGAAAAATCGGCACACGCGAAGCCGAATCTTTGAACGGCATGGCACGTGCGGACCGCCTCCTTTGGCGGAGCCCAACAGTATACGGCGAGTGCTTGCTGCCGTCTATCGCGGCCTGACGCCCCGCGGGACTGGGCGTTTCTTCGCCCGCTGCGTGCGGTATTCTCACACTCGCCCGTCACCATGCCCTCAAACTACCGAGATTTTCATGCAGGACGCCTTTCTGCCGGACCCCATGCCGTTGATGGAGCAGGTCCACCTGCACGACGGAAATCTGGTCCGCGAACTGATTGCCGCGGTGGTCGTCGGGCTGATCTACCTGCTTTCTGCCCCGAAACCCCGCAAGCGGCTGGCGTTTGCCTCGCTGGTTCTGCTTGGGCTGGCTCCTGTTCCGCTCGTCTTGGGCTTCCTATTTCCCGAGGAGCGGACGGCCGGGGGCTACTCGCTCTTCGGTGTGCGATTCTTCGTGCTCGCGTCGCTGTTTCACTCCCTGCTGCTACTGGCCGCCGTTTCGGTTTGGGAGCGGGTGGCTGGGCCGATGCAGAAGATTTTCCTGGATGTGTTTCGCTGGCTGACGGTGGTATTCGCTTTCGTGGTGATCCTGCTGGAGGCGGGCGTTGACCCGGGCGGGATCTTTGCTGGTTCGGCGATCATCTCCGCGGCAATCGGCTTCGCCAGTAAAGACACGCTCGGCAACCTGTTTGCGGGGCTCGCGATCCACGCCGAGAACCCATTCAAGCTTGGCGACTGGATCCAGTACGACGACAACCCTTCGCATATAGGCGAGGTGGTGGAGATCAACTGGCGGGCGACGAAGGTGATCACCCTCGATCTCGCCTATGTGATCATTCCCAATGGTCAACTCGGCCAAGCGTCGATCCGGAATTTCACGCAGCCCGATCGATGGTCGCGACGAAGTCTCTACCTCGTGACGCCCTACGCCGTTTCTCCTCAGCGGGTGCAGACAATCATTTTGGAGGCGATTCGTGGCAGTTTTGGCGTGCTCGATCACCCTGCCCCGTCGGTGGTTACCAATGCCTTCACCGACCGCGGTGTGGAGCACTGGGTGCGGCTGTTCACGACGGAGTTCGACAAGCGCGACCGCGTGGACGGGATGGCACGTGACCGAATCTGGTTTGCTTTGGCGCGAAACGGGATTGAGATGCCCGTGGCCACGCACGCCGTGCGGCTCACGCAGCTTCCCACGCCAGCGCTGTCGCCTGACGATCCGGTGGCTCGAAGGTTGTCGGCCCTCGAGCGCGTGGAGGTGCTTCAGCCGTTGGGGGCAGACCGCCTCCGTGAGTTGGCCACGATGGTGGTGGATCAGGTGCGGGCTGGCGGCGAGCAGGTGGTACGGCAGGGGGAGATGAGTTCGACCCTCTATGTGATCGACACTGGAGCCGCTGAGGTCCGCCTCCGCAGCGGGAGTGGTGAAGAAACCACGCTCGCCAAACTTGGCCCAGGAGACTTTTTTGGGGAGATGTCGCTGCTGACCGGTCAAAGCTGTTCGGCGACGGTCGTTATGCTTTCTGAAGGTCGGTTGCTCGAAATTGAGAAGGGCATGCTGCAGGCGTTTGTCGACGCCGAACCGCAGTTGGCCGAACGGTTTGGAGGGGTCTTGAGCCGGCGACAGGCGGAACGTTCAGCTGCTGTTGCGGCGACGGGCGGGGAAGAAAACGAGGAAAAGGCGATCCTCGCCAAAATTCTCGATTTCTTTGGACTGTAGGCGCTCTTGGTGAGTTGCCAGGCTACTGATCAGGAGACAAGGTACATCGATGCGCGTTGAACTGCTCCCCTCGGCTGTGGCCGTCAGCCCCGCTCAAGTGAGCGACGGGACCGTCCCGCAGTACTTGGTGAGCTTTCTCCTCAACGATGAGGTTGCTATCGACGCGGGCTCGATTGGGTTGCTCGCGGACCTTGAGCGGCAACGGCAAGTTCGTCATGTGTTTTTGACGCACGAACACATGGATCACCTCGCGTCGCTGCCGATCCTGTTTGAGAACGTGTACGACCCCGGGCCAAGCTGCATCGAGTTGCTGGCGAGCCCCGGCGTGCTCGACTTTGTGCACCGCGATATCTTCAACGGTCGTGTCTGGCCTGACTTCTTTGATCTTTCCACGGCCGACGACTCGTTTCTGAAGGCGACACCGCTCGTGGTCGGCGAACCAGTGACGAGGGCCGGGCTGACCATCACACCGCTGCCGGTGAGCCACTGTGTGGAGACTCTCGGGCTTGTCGTCGACGACGGCACGAGCGTCGTCGCCTTCCCGTCCGACACGGGACCGACGGCCGGGTTTTGGCAACATCTGTCGGCACTGCCCCGGTTGGCGGCGGTCTTTCTTGAGGTCAGCTTCCCCAACGGCCAAGCCGACCTCGCCTGCCACACCGGCCACCACTGCCCGCAATCGTTTGCGGCCGAGGTGGCAAAACTGCCGCAGTCCGTTCGCTGGATCGTGGTGCACCGCAAGGCCCGGTATGCCGACGAGATCCGTCGCGAACTCGAGGCCCTGCGTGTGCCGGGGTTGGAGTTTGTCAAGCCCGGTCGTATCTACGATCTCTAGCTGACGCCCTGCGAGGTGGAATCTTTCGCTTCCGTCCCGCTGCTGTCGTCTCTTCTTCCTATTGTTGTGCACCTTGGAGTCCTGTCGATGACCTCCCCTGCCCTGCTTGAGCCGTTTGATCTGCATGGACTGCCGCTTGCCAATCGGGTGGTGATGGCACCGCTGACGCGATCCCGCGCAGGAGCAGCACGGATCCCCAACTCGCTGATGGCGGAGTATTACGTGCAGCGGGCATCGGCCGGGCTGATCATCTCCGAGGCCACCACGATTTCGGAGCAGGCCAATGGCTGGTGCGAGAGCCCCGGGATCTACACCGATGCCATGGCTGAAGGGTGGCGGGGGGTGACCGACGCAGTGCATGCCGCGGGCGGCAAAATCTTCCTGCAACTCTGGCATCTCGGTCGCGCCTCGCACAGCGACTTCCATGACGGCCGGCTGCCGGTGTCGGCGTCGGCGGTGCGGCTTGAGGGAGACGGCATTCACACGCCAGCCGGCAAGAAGCCCTATGAGACACCGCGGCCCCTGGAGTCGTGGGAGATTCCGCAGGTGGTGGCCGACTACAAAGCTGCAGCCATCCGTGCTCGCGAAGCGGGCTTTGACGGCGTCGAGATCCACGCCGCCAACGGTTACCTGCTCGATCAGTTCCTGCAAGCAAAGACCAACCACCGCACCGACGACTACGGCGGCAGCATCGCCAAGCGAACGCGACTGCTGAAGGAGGTGGTCGAAGCAGTGGCGGAGGCTTGGCCGGCCAATCGGGTGGGTGTGCGGCTTTCCCCGAACGGTTCGTTTAACGACATGGGCTCGCCGAACTTCCGCGAGCAGTTCACGCACGCTGCCGAAGTGCTGGATGCCTACGGGCTTGCCTACCTGCACGTGGTCGACGGGCTGGCCTTTGGGTTTCACAAGCTTGCCGAGCCGGTCACGCTGAGCGAGCTTCGCCGGGTGTTTCGCGGCACGCTGATGGGCAACTGCGGCTACACGCAGGCAACTGCGGAGGCCGCGATCGTGAGTGGCGCCGCCGACCTGATCGCCTTCGGCCGGTTGTACATCAGCAATCCCGACCTCGTGGAGCGGTTTCGCCACCACTGGCCGCTTGCCGACGCGAGCGACATGTCGACGTGGTACACCCCTGCAGGAGCGAAGGGCTACACCGACTTCCCTGTGTATGCAGGGGCGTAGTCTCCAGATGTGTTGGGGCCGCCGCCCTGATCAGGCCGTGGCGGCGCGGGATTCTTTCCGCCGCTGATGCTCGGAGAGGAGGATCTTTCGTAGGCGGATCGCGTCGGGGGTGACTTCCACGACTTCGTCGTCCTCGATGTATTCGAGGGCTTCCTCAAGCGACATCTTCCGCGGTGGCTTCAGGAGGATGTTCTTGTCGCTGCCGCTGGCGCGCATGTTGGTGAGCTTCTTTTCCTTGGTGGGGTTGACCACCATGTCGCCGCTGCGGGCGTTCTCTCCCACAACCATGCCTTCGTAGACCTCGTCGCCCGGGCCGATGAAGAGGTCGGCCCGCTCCTGCAGGCCGTCGAGACCGAAGGCCACCGCCTTGCCCGGCACCATCGACACGAGCACGCCGTTGGCCCGGCCCGCCATTTCGCCTTCGGCTTCCTGCCACGACTCAAAGCGGTGGTGCATGATCGCCTCACCCTTGGTGGCGTTGAGCACACGCGTGCGGAGGCCGATCAGGCCGCGAGCGGGAATCGAAAACACGACGTGTGCGAAGTCGCCGCGGCTTCCCATGTGCACCAACTGGCCACGGCGGGCACCCGCCAGTTCCATCACGGGCCCGAGGGCATCCTGAGGTACTTCTACCACGAGCGTTTCAAACGGCTCGAGCAGTTTCCCTTCTTCCCGGCGGAGGATGACCCGCGGCTTGCCAACCGAGATTTCATAGCCCTCGCGGCGCATCGTCTCGATCAGCACGGAGAGATGCAGCAGGCCGCGGCCCGACACGCGAAACTGGTCGGTCCCCTCGACCGGCTCCACGGTGAGGGCGACGTTCTTTTCGAGCTCCTTATTCAGGCGATCGCGAAGGTGACGCGTGGTCAGGAAGGTCCCCGAACGGCCTGCGAGCGGGCTCGTGTTCACGCCAAACACCATCGAGAGCGTCGGCTCGTCGACGGTCACGCGCGGTAGCGGGCGGGGATCGGCCGGGTCGCAGATCGTGTCCCCGATCTCCACCTTGTCGAGGCCGTGGATGGCTGCGATGTCGCCCGCCGTCGCTTCCTCGGCGTCGATGCGGCCGAGTTTGTCGAAGGTCTGGAGTCCCACGACTTTGGCGGTCTCGAGGGTGCTGGCCGCCGTGGAGCGGACGACCTGCATGCCCTTCGTGAGACGCCCCGATTCGATTCGGCCCACCGCGATTCGGCCTACGTAGTCAGACCAGTCGAGGGTCGTGATCAGCATCTGCAGCGGGCCGTCTTCATCAACCGCTGGCCCAGGAATGCGATCGAGGATCATCTGCAGGAGCGGATCCATCGTGCCTTCCCGATCTGTCACATTGTGGGAGGCGTAGCCATCGCGGGCGGACGCATACACAAATGGGAAATCGGCGAGCGTGTCATCGGCGCCAAGTTCAAGGAAGAGCTCGAGCACTTCATCAAGGACTTCTGCTGGTCGCGCGTCGGGCCGGTCGATCTTGTTGACCACAACCACGGGCTTGAGGCCAGCTTCGATCGCCTTGCCAAGCACGAAGCGGGTCTGCGGCATGGGACCCTCTGCCGCATCCACCAGCACGAGTGCCCCGTCGGCCATGCGGAGCACCCGCTCCACCTCGCCGCCAAAGTCGGCGTGGCCAGGGGTGTCCATGATGTTGATCTTCACGCCGTGCCACTCGAGCGCAATGTTCTTGGCAAGGATCGTGATGCCGCGTTCCTTCTCCAGGTCGTTGGAGTCGAGGATCCGCTCACCGGAGAGTTGGCTTTCACGGAACTGCCCACTCTGACGCAGCAGGCAGTCCACGAGGGTGGTCTTGCCGTGGTCGACGTGGGCGATGATCGCCACGTTGCGGATGTCGCTGCGGCGGGATTTGGAAGCGGGGTCGTTGGTCTGCACGGCGGGCGCGGTTGGCATAGGTGGGACGCGGCAATCGGGCCGCGCGGTGGGGGCGGGACGAGGGGCGGGAAAAACTCGGAGCCTTGCAAGTATTCAAGATGCCCGCAGGCTTGCCTAGTGACGATTAATCAAATCGCCAGCAAAGTCACTCGCGGCGGCTCCACTCAAGCCAAACGCAGCCTCGGGGGCATTCGCGAGGGGGCTTTGCGTCAGAAGGCCAGTAGAAAATGGAGACGATGGGAGTCGAACCCACAACCCCCGCCTTGCAAAGGCGGTGCTCTACCAATTGAGCTACGTCCCCGTTGAGATGCGAAATCGCGTCTAGAACGCTGCAGGCACCTCGATAGGCGAGTGCGCGCGCCTGGATTCGAACCAGGGACCTCCACCTTATCAGGGTGGCGCTCTAACCAACTGAGCTACGCGCGCTCCATATCGCGACCGACGTGAAACCCACGACGGACAGACCCCAGTCTAGGAGCCCTTCTCTCAAAATCAATCGGCTCCCAGTGCGGCGGGTATTCAGCAACCTGTCGCGGTATTTGGCGCTGGCGCCCCGGCGAGGTGCGGGTAGAGTCTGGCCATCTGTTGCATGCTTTGGCGATGGAGCGGGAGCCCACTTTCGGCTCCGCACACCGCTGCGAGCATTGTGATCAGCATCAGTTCCAACGGCTCCAGGGAGGGATCCACCGTGATCGTCAGGCGTTGTCGACGTGTTTTGCAGCCCGCTCGGCCCGCAGTGCAGGGAATGCGTGGCTGGGTTCGCTCCGCTGCCGCGCTGGCCGCATGGAGCGTCGGGAGCCTCGTCAGCCTCGCAGCGGCGGCGCCCACGGTGGACTATGCGTTGGGGCTGAAGCCGTTTCAGGCGGGAGTGGACTACGACGAGCTCTCCCCCGCTGAAGCAGAAAAAGCCACGATCAGCATGGAAAAAGGGGGCGGTGGCTCCGCTTGGGTCGTGCGGGCCGACGACGGGCGCGTGCTGAGAGCCTTTTCCGACACGAACAACGACCGGGTGGTCGACCGCTGGAGCTACTACCGCAACGGGATTGAGGTCTACCGCGACATCGATTCCGACAACAACTCGAAAGCTGATCAGGCCCGCTGGCTGGGCGAGGCGGGGAGTCGCTGGGGTGTCGACGACAACGAAGACGGCGTGCTTGACCGTTGGCAGACGATTTCAGCTGAAGAGGTCACGGCGGAGATTGTGGCGGCCCTCGCCGCAGGGAACGCCCGGGCGTTTTCACGGCTCCTGCCCACCAGCGATGAGCTGGAGGCGGCTGGTTTTCAAGGGGAGTTGTTGGAAGCGTTGACTGCCCGTACCGCCGCGGCCGGCCAAGGGTTTACCGATCTTGTGGCTGCGCAGCCCACCATCGATCGGGATGCCCGCTGGAACAACATGCTGGCCTCGCTGCCGGGGATCCTCCCCGCTGACGGCGACACGTTGGCCAAGGATGTGATGGCCTACGACAACGTGGTGGCCCTGTTTGAGGGCGCGGGAGGCACAGGGCAGGTGTTTGTGGGCTCCTTGGTGAAGTGTGGCAACGCCTGGCGGCCGCTTGACACGCCCCAGCTGCCTGGGCAAACGGGTGAAATCAGCGAGCCTCTGGCCTTCTTCTCACCGCGAATGCCAGCGGCGGCGGCGGCGACCGGACCGCAAATGAATGATGCCATCAGGCCACTTATGGAATCGCTGCGGGTCGTCGAAGAGGGGCTGATGGAGGCGGGGCCGGCTCAGCGGCCGCAACTGATGGCTCGCCAAATCGGGGTTTTGCAGGAGATCGTGGCTGAGGCTCCCGCTGAAGACCGAGATTTTTGGGTTCGACAGCTTGCAGAGACTATCGCGGCTGCCGTCCAGGAATCGGCCGTCGACGATGGGATCGAACGGCTGCAACTGCTCGGCGAACAGGTCGCGGGCGACCCAGACTTGGCCGGATTTGTGGCGTTTCGTCTCGCTTCTGCCCGGTATGCCGCAGGGATGCTCACGGAGAATGCGGATCTGGAGGCTGTGCAGAATGCCTGGCTGACGGACCTTCAAGCATTTGTGGAGGCCTATCCAGCCTCTCAGGATGCGGCCGAGGCCCTGCTCCAGATCGGCATCGCCGAGGAGTTCTCTGGGAACGAAGGAGCCGCGGTGCAGCGGTACCTGCAGATTGCCGAGGCATTTCCTGGCTCGCCGGCTGCCCGCAAGGCGGCTGGGGCGGCACGGCGACTCGAAAGCGTGGGCAAGCCGCTCGCGCTGGCAGCAACCACGAGCGATGGAAAGCCCTTCTCGCTCGCCAGCCTCAAGGGCACACCCGTGCTGGTGCACTACTGGGCCACATGGTGTGAGCCGTGCAAAGTCGACATCGCTCGGATTCGTGAACTGAGAGAGAGTTTCGGCGAGCAGCGATTGGCTGTCGTCGGGATTTCCCTCGATGCTGACCGCGAGTCGCTCGCTAACTATCTCCGTAGTAACGGCATTCCGTGGGTGCAACTGTACGAGGAAGGTGGGCTCGACGGGCGGCTGGCGGAGGAACTGGGGGTGCTGACGCTTCCCACGATGATCCTGCTCGATGCCGAGGGGAAGGTGGTAGACCGCAACGTCATGATCACCGACCTGGAGAAAAAACTGGGCGACGTGATCGGTAAGCCGTAACGCCGACACGTTCCGCTGCCGAGGAGGCTGTCGCACCCCGGATTCAAGCGGCGGAACTGGCTTTGGTGGAGCCACCGAGGCTTGCTAGCATTCCCGCCCCCGCTGATTTGGCAAACAGGCTGAGCCAGCGGGAAGGAGAGGATGCGAGCCATGTTTTTTCTCACTTTTGCAACGGTGCTGGCCACGGTGTCGCCAACGGTGAGCCCCGCCCTCTGTGCCGTGGGTTTTGTGCACCTGCTTACGCTCGGTTCGGCCTGGTTCGCCCGACTTTCCGCGGGAAGTCGTTATGAGCGAGGGTGCCAGGCGGCCTGCCTGACGTTGCTCGCTCTCACGGGCCTGCTGTGCGGCGTTTCGCTCCATCTGGGGCCTGGCACCGCGGTCGCTTCCGCCGTCACCTTGACGATTGCGACCCTGATCGCGATTGCCGATTTCGACGGATCGGCCGGTCCCCGCGACAGTGCGGCCTGAAAACTCTGCCCAGTTTGCCCCGTCGAGACCCGTTTTACGGCAGTATCGGTGCGAACGGAAAAAATCCTCCCGTCGGCACAGGCAGTTGGCCGATGAATTTGCACGGGTCGGCGGCTGATGCTGATCCCGTTGCCCGGCGGATGCATTCGCACGCCACCGACTGGAGGAGTCATTCATGTCGATTTCGAAATACACGTTCCTCGTTGGAGCGATGACGTCGATCCTCGCGGCTTCGACAGCTGCGGCCGACGACGTGGCTGCCTCGGTGGCTGCCCGGCTTCGCGAATCAGGTCAACTCGCGGACTACCGCGTGAACGTCAAGGAGAGCGAAGGCACGGTCTTCCTCGAGGGAGAGGTTTCTGACGCCCGGCAAATCGCCGCAGCCCTGGCCGTCGCTGAAAACACGGAAGGTGTGGAGCGGGTGGTCAACCGGCTCTCGCTGAAAACTGCCAAGAAGCGGTCGGGTATCACGCTCAACCTTCCCGCCTCCATGCGGGGCTTGCTCGGTGCCACTTCGGTGGAGCCCGAAGCGGCGTCTGCAACGGGCGATACCGTCACGCCGCAGTTGGTCGCAGCCGACCAAGAAGAAGCCAGCATGCTGGCGATGCCCTCGTCGGTCAGCAGTCAGTTCGGAGAGATCGAACTGGTGCAGGAATCGAGGCAGATGATCGAGCCTTCCGCAGAGGTGGTTGAGCCTGCCGCGCCCGCTGAGGCCGTCATCCCACTTGCCGAGGTTGCCGCTCAGCCCGCAGCCACGGAAGTTGTGCTCGCCGAGACGGCTCCGGAGGAAGTGGCCCAGCCACAGCCAGAAGCCTTCGCGGCTCAACCGGTGGCCGCGCCGGTCGCGGCCCAGCCCCAGCGGGGCAACACGCCTCGGCCGATGGCCGTGGCCCGCGCTTCCGCGATCCCCACGCAGTCAGATGCGGGTCAGGCAGAGCATGCTGCCCCAAAGCAGTCTTCCGGCCTGACCTCGTGGGTCAAGCAGGTGGCTGGTGTGATGGGGGGTGGTGAGCGGGTTGTGCCTGGTTCGGAGAGAGTCGTGGGGGATTATGGTCCAGGCGACCAGGTGCCATCGGTCATGGCACAGCAGCAGTATGCTCCCCAGGCCTACGCCGGTCCCCAGCAGGTTCCGGGCTACGTTCCGGCCGGTCCAGGCCTCGGTCGGCCGCTACCGATGGGAGCTGCTGGTGTAGGCATGCCGCCGGTGCCTATGCGTGGCGATGGGCCGAATATGCCCAACTACGCTTGGCCAAGCTACGCTGCTTACCCCAACTATGCAGCCTTGCAGTATCCAACCCAGTACTCACCAACCGCTTGGCCGTACATCGGCCCCTTCTATCCCTATCCGCAGGTGCCACTTGGCTGGCGTCGCGTGTCGCTTGAGTGGGATGACGGCTGGTGGTTCCTCGATTTCGACGACCGTGCTCAGCACCATTGATGCTGATTGACGGTGCCCGGAACGCACTGATGAGGAGTTGAGGTTTCCCCTCCTCCTCACTGTGCCCGGTTCTTTCAAGGCAGGCTCGGCGACCGTCACCATCGGGGGGCAGCGGTTGCCGGGCCTGTCCTTTTTTTTGCGCCGCAGGCGAAATCGGATTTTTCGGAAAATCCCGCAAGGTTTACCAGCGATCCAGTCGATACATCCCGTAACGCTTGTCCGGATTCCCCAGGGACCTGACCCCCATGAGCACGCGACCGAACATCACGCGAGCCGCCTCTCTGATCCTCACCCTCACGATCGCCGCAGCAGGCGTCTCGCAGAGTGGCTGCTTCTGGCTGACTGCCCAGGGCCCCAATCTTGGGCCTCTGGCGATCCCCGTCCCTGTGCCCGTTGGGCTGCAGAAAGAGCGGGAAGATAAGTTCTGGGAGAAGGAACGCTACGGGCGAGTTCCCGTGTTGGGTGCGATTCCTCCCGGTGGTCCCTGCGAAGCAGTGGACGAACCCAGCGACGACGAAGTGATGCGAGCCTTGGAACGCAGCCGTCCCGTGGAGGGCAACTGGCCCTTCCTGTACGAGGTGCAACGCAACAACGTCCGCATCACCAAGACCAAGATTTCCGATTACATCGATCCACCCCGGCATTATCCGCTTGCTGGCCCTGCCCAGCAGCACCATGCTCACTACAAGTGCACGGTCTACTTCCAGGAAGTGCGTCGTGTGGGCTGGCCCGTGCCGCACACGCTGGTGGATGAAGACTGCCGCGAAGTGGTTTACATCGACCACAACCACCTCCACATGGTGGGTGACGTGACCGGTGGTGCTCAGGCGGATTTCTAGTGACACGCCGGCAGGGCCATCCATGGCCCCTGCCGGCTTGCCGGCCGGTCAGCAAGCCAAGGTTGCCGACGGCCGGACTGCGGCCTCCTGCCGCAGTTGAGAACTGACCCGCCATTGGTGAGGCTCATGGCCCCTGCCGGCTTGCCGCCTCGTGCGGCTCTGCCGGTTATGCCGGCGACAGCCCGCTCCCCTCATGCAACTCGTTGCCGGCTGGGTGTCTGTCCGATGACCGAAGAGAGGGGCTGCGGGCTGGACCCGCAGATTCCTCGGCCGCGCTGATGGAACGGCGGGTTCTCGTTGTCAGGGATTGGGCTCACCCATGCTCTCCTCGCGCGCACGCGTGCTCGTTCGTCGCTTCGTGACAAGCGCCATGCTGCTTGCGGGAGCGCTTGCGTGGGAGAACGCTGCGATCGCTCAGAACCCGCAAGCGTGGGCCGGAGCCGATCCCCTGCCCTCCACTCGTCGCGCGGCGGCAGCCTCCGGCGA
>JBMTLP010000053.1:0-11811 GCA_049433245.1 Pirellulales bacterium | reverse complement strand
CAGCTTGCGAGCAGCAGACGTTCTAGAACGACAGGTTCTCTTCTGCGAAGTGGGTGCGGCTGTCGCTCGCATAGAAGATTCGGGCGATCTTGCTGCTGAGCACTTGCATGAACATGCCGCGGAACTGCTGCTCGGTGCGATCCGTGGCGGGAACGGCGGTGTCCTTCGGGAACGCGTAGTCGTCGAGTCGCTTTTCGAAGATCAGTTTGTCTTCTGCCACGTCGTAGACCTGCACATGCACGGTGGCCTTGCCGCGGTACAGTGTGGAGCCTTCGTAGAGTCGGAAGTCTTCCAGATCGATGCCGATCACAATATCGGCATCGAGTGCCTTGCCGACCTCGGCGTATTCGACAAGTTCGTTTTCATCCATCCAGCGTGCGACTTCTTGCTGTTCGATAATCTCGGCACGGCGGATGTGGGTGTCGAGATTCATCCCCACGAGCTGCGCGAGCTCTCGGGCGGAGCCGGCATCGCTGTACTGGAGTTCCACCACAGGATGACAGACGACGGCCACGTGCTTGCCGGAGAGTTCGTCAAACTCTGCCGGGATGTCGTTTGGATTGACAAAGTAGGCGAGCGTGCCGAGCGTAGAGCAGCCGGTCACCGCGAGGGCCAATGCGAGGAGCAGAGCAGAGGAGAGCTGGAAACGCGCCGAAGACATGGGTGACCTCGAGTATGTCAGGCGAGGGGGTGGCCATGCTCGGGGGAGCGGAGTGCCACGAGACGGCCTCGCGTGTCGTCATGAGGTGGGAGACGATAGGGGGCTGCTGGTGGCGGCTCAATCCCGTTTTTAGGGTCGTTGCCGGCCACGGGCGATGGCTGGGGGATTCTGAGAGGAGGGGCAGGTATGCCTGAGCCCGCAGACAGCAGAGAGCAGCGTTTTCTGGCAGAACTGGCTGAGGGATGGCAGCCCCACGTGCACGTGCGCGGGCCGGTGGTTGTCGCCGTTTCCGGTGGCGGAGACAGCGTGGCCCTCCTGCGGGGGCTCCACCATCTGCTCACCAAGCGTGTTCTGCCCGCTGCCCAGCGGTTGGTCGTTGCCCACGCCAAGCATGACCTCCGCGAAGGTGAGCCCGGCGATCCGGCGGCAGGTGATGCGGCGTTCGTGCAGCAGCTGGCGGACACCCTCGCCCTTCCCTCTATGGAGCGATCACTGCGTGTGCGGGAGGCCATGGTGGGAGGCGAAGGCCTCGAAGCGGCGGCGAGGCGGTTGCGGTATGCGTTTTTCCAGGAGGTCGCCGAGGAGTGGGGGGCCAGGCTTGTGGTCACGGCCCACACCGCGGACGACCAGGCAGAAACGGTCCTCCATCGGCTTCTGAGGGGGACTGGGCTGCCTGGGTTGGCCGGCATCGCCCCCACCCGCAGCCTGGTGGAAGGGATCGTCGTCGCTCGCCCCTTGCTGGCAGTGTTGGCTGCCACGGCGCGCGGCTACCTCACCGAGATCGGCCAGGCCTGGCGAGAGGACGCCACGAATCGTGACACGCGTTACGCCCGCAACCTGCTGCGGCATGACATCCTTCCACGGCTCACCAGCAGCATCTACCCAGCCGCGCGGGAAGGGCTCGTGCGGCTCGCTGACCATGCCCAGCGATCACAGCAGACGTCCCAAGCTGCCAGCGACGCCCTGTTGGAAGCGTATGCCCAGCACGATCGGCAGGGGCATGTGTTGCTGCGTGTCGAACCCCTCTGCGCCTGGCCCAACGCGCTGCTCACGGAGGTATTGGCCTCGCTCTGGCGACAGCAAGCCTGGCCGCAGCGAGACATGACCAGTCGCCACTACGCGGCGGTGGCAGCGATGTTCTCCGGCGACGGCCCATCCGCTGCCCGCCTCGACCTCCCCGGAGGAATCCGGGCCGAGGTCATCGAGAGCGGGCATGTGCGGATCGGGCCAACAGGGCTCAGGCCTCGCCTGGGCCTTCCGCCCCGCCGGTAAACAGTTCCGGATCGAGGGATTTCTGCTTGTAGCCACCGCTCATCGAAAACATGCCGATCAGCAGGAAATACGAGATCGCCATGGCGGCAGGTACGTAGGCAGTGAGTTTGAGGGCTTCACGGCCGCCTTCCAGGCCAGCTTTACCGACGAGTTCCTTATCCTGCTCAGCGGTGGGTTCGGCGGTTTCCGTCCACCAGTTCACGAGTTGCTGCTGATTCTTCGCAGCTTCCTCTTTGCCTTCTTGGCCCTGCAGGAGTTCCAGGGCCCGCTTGGCTTCTTGGCCATTGTCTTCCAGCACGCCCACCTTCGCCCCGTCCAGGCCGACGGTCTTCATCCACAAGAAGGAGTTCTCTCCGCTCGCCTTGTACCTGTTGTAGGCGTCTTCATCGGCCTGCTGAAGGCTTGCCGAGGCATTCTGGTCCTGAAGGAAGCCGATGCCAGGGCCACCGAGGAGCCCTGCCGACAGCATGCCGACACCACCAACGGCTCCGATCGTAATGGCTCCACCCTTGGGGAACTGTTCGCTGACAACCCCGAGCATCGTGGGCCAGAGGAAGGTCTTGCCGATGCCGTAGATCGTCGCGGCAATCACGCACATCGCGATCCCGTCGGCATTGCCCAGCAGCGTGAGGCCAATCGCACCGAAGACGGCCGAGAAGGCGAGCAGGCCCAGCGGGGAAATCCGCTCCACGATCGGGCCGGCGAAGAATCGCAGGATGAACATCAGGCCCGATGTGTACACAAACAGGAGTAGGCCGTTGGCTTCGCTGGCCATGATCGTGCCGGTGATCTTGGCGATCCAGGAATCGGTGCCGAGTTCCACGTAACCGACCATGGCGTGCACGAGCAGCAGAAAGGCCAGCAACAGGTGGCCGAAGCGGAAGCCTGTGACGATGCCAAACAACACGAGCAGGCCGGCGGAGAGCCCCCCAGCAACCATGGAGTCGAGACCGAGGTCGTTCTTGAAGAACAGGGCCAACAGGCCGCAGATGACGGCCGCACCGAGCAGCCCAAGTTCGCCGAGCATGTCTCGATACTTGACGCCGGAGACACTCGCCTCGCTTCTCGGAAACCTCTGGCCAATCATCATCAGGCCGTAGAGCACGACCGGCACGAGAAACAGCGAGATTTGAATCTGCCAGGCAACCGGCTTCACGTCGCCGCCGCCGGCCATGAAGAAGCTGGCGAGGCCACCCACGATCAGGCCACCCGGCCACCCAGCATGCAGGATGTTGAGGTAGTGGGTCTTCTTCTGCGGGAAGAGAGTGGCCACGAGCGGGTTCACCACGGCTTCTGCGATGCCGTTGCCGATCGCGAACAGGAACATGCCCCAGAAAAGGCACTGGAACGCCAAGTCTTTGCCCCCCGCCTCAAACGCAGCACCGGTGGCCAGCGTCAAAGCGGCCGACACCAGGTGCATGCCGAAGGCGATGAACATCAAGGGGCCAAAGCCGATGCGGTCGGCAATCAGGCTCGAGAGCAGGATGATGATGCCGAAGCCGGTCAAGCCACCGCCGGTGATCGCGCCCAGTTCGGTCTGCGTAAAGCCGTACTGCTGGGCCCACTGTCCCAGAATGCCCGCCCGGATCGAGAAACCGACGCCGGCAGCAAGAATCGCCATGAATCCCGCCCACAGCAGCCGCTGGGCGTTGGCGGGGGAGCCACCGGCCGAACCCGATCCTGATGCTTCGTGAGACATGCTCTCTCCGTGCTCTAGAAGGTATGTGGTGCAAGAATGTGCTGCTGTCATCGCGACAGCCGGACTTTTCCGTTGCCGCCGACACCGTGGACGTCGGATCGCGCGTAAAGCGCATGGCCGAAAACGACCCCCCGCGAACGCAGGAAGCATAGCAGGCGAAGGGGATCTGTGAAATCTGGGCGGTTCTGCGAGCCTACCGCGAGCCTTGACGCGTTCCCCGGCCGCTGGATACCGTCCCCACCCGCTCTGCCTGACCAGTCCGACCCAGGCAGGCGTCCGTCCCATGCGAAGGGAGGCTTTGCGCCCCAGGGGCGGTTCGACGAGGAATGTCCGTGAACTCACTGGCCGATCTGCTCTGGGCGATCGTTCGTTGGGCGCTGCCGCTGACGGTTGCTGCCATGGTGGCGTTTGCCGTCATCGGCTACGAGCAGCTCGACGACGAAGTGTGCCAACGCGTGGAAGCCCGGCTCGCCGCAGCTTTTCCAACGCTCGGCGTCGACGTGGAGTCGGCGGAACTCCTGGAGGGAACCGGGATCCTCGTGCGGGGTGTTTCGCTCAGTGACCCACACCTGTCTGGCGATGCCGCCAGTCTGGTCGATATCGATGAGGTGCTGATCTCGTGCAGCACCAACCTCGCGGATCTCGTCGCTGGCCATCTCCAACTGCGAGAGATTCACTTGCGGCGGCCTTTTGTGCGGGCTGCCCTGCTTGAGAGCGGTGAGTGGAACCTCGCCAGGTTGCAGCCTGTTGGCGGTGGTGGAGAGATCGTGCCGGTCACGATCGAAGACGCCGCCATCATCATTCACCACAACGGTAAGCGAACAAGCCTCCGCGATCTCGAAGTACGTTTTGATCCGGCATCCTTATCCGACGCCGATTCAACGTCGCAGGAGGCAGACCGCGAGCGTTGGGTGACTGTACGGGTTGCTACGGCTGCCGACGCCCTTGGGCAGCTGCACCTTTACGGACGCGTGAGGCCCTCTGATCTCGCTTTCGAAGTCAACGGAACGTCGACAGCGGTGGCGGTGTCGGAGCAGTTCTGGTCGTTCCTGCCGACAGCGTTGACAGACAAGCTGTCGCACGACCTCACCGCCGGACTCGATATCTCGCAGGCGGTTCAGGGGCAGATTGGTGTTGAGTTTCGGGCCGCTGGATCCCTGCGAGAACCGGACCGTATCGAGTTCTCGGCAGACGCCAGCGTGCAGGCCGGACGCCTCGAGCATCCATCCCTTCCGTTTCCGGTCAGCGATATCGCGGGTCATTTCCACCTCGACCGCGGTGGCGTGGCCTGCGAGTCGTTTTCCGCGCGGGCGGGGTCGACTGCGTTTCGTGGCAGCGGTCGCTCGCAGGGATGGGGCGGTGCTGCAGACTTCGATCTGCTGCTGGAAGTGGAGCGGCTGCATCTCGGCCGGCACTGGGAGCCTCTGTTGCCTGCAGCCGCAGCGGACCAGTTTCGCAAACTTCTGCCAGCTGGCGATGTGGATGTGAGAGCCCACCTCGTGCGCAGCGGCGGCAGGCTGCAGCCGAACGTTTCGGTGCGTTGTCGCAACCTCTCCATCACGCACTACCGCTTCCCGTATCGTCTTGATCGAACGGTCGGCACGGTGGTTCTCGACGGCGATCAACTGACGATGCACCTGACTGGGCAAGCGGGTGGGCACGCGGTACATGTCGACGGGAACTTCTCCTCGCTCGGGTCAGACACTCGAGGTTTCGTTGAGGTTCGCGGAGATGGCCTGAGGATGGACGACGCCCTCGTGGCCGCCATGCCGCGTCGTAGCGCCGACATCGTGCGGTCACTGCATGCCTCAGGCACCTTTGATTTCGCCTTTCGACATCAGCGTTCCCCGGACCTGCCAGAGGGACAGTCGAATCAGTTGGGGATTCGGCTTACCGACTGCCGGCTGGCCTATGCCTTGTTTCCCTACCCGCTCTCGCAGGTCACCGGTCAGGTGCACATGCAGGACGGCCACTGGACGATTCGGGACTGTGTGGGCAGGAACGACACGGGGATCGTGCGGTGCACTGGCGAGTTGGTGCCGCGGCCAGGTGACGATGGACTGCTCACCCTGTCGTTCACTGGATCGGAGGTGGTGCTCGAGAACGAGTTGCGAGATGCCCTGCCTGTTGGGATGCGGCCCATCTGGAACGACATCACTCCCCGCGGAGCAATCGACCTGACGGCTCAGGTGCAGCATCAGGTTGGTACCCGCACCACAACGGTTGAAGTGCACGCCGATCCGCATGGGGAAACGGTGTCGATTGAGCCATCCTGGTTTCCCTATCGCATTGAGAAGTTGGGAGGAAAAGTCCATTGGAAAAACGGCGTGCTGACGTTTCGTGACGTGCGCGGATCGCACGATCGGACAACCGTTGCCGCCGGAGGTGTCTGCCGGTTCACGCCAGACGGTGGCTGGCATGTGTCGTTTGAGCGTCTTGCTGCCGATCGCTTTCGCGTGGATCACGACTTGCTGCAGGCGTTGCCGTCCGGACTCCACGAGGCGATCGCCACGATCCGGCCACAGGGCTTGCTCTCGCTCGACGGATCACTCGATGTCTACTCAACGCGGGGCGCCGGCCAGGCCGCGAATGGGCCGACGGCTGCAGCCTGGGACATGCGGCTCGATATGGAGCAGGGGGGCATCGACGTTGGCTCGCAGGTCAGCAATATCCATGGCGGGATTCGTTTGGTTGGCAGCAGCAACGGCACGGTCTGGCGCGCGTCGGGAGACCTCTTCGTCGACAGCGCGATGTGGCGTGGCATGCAGGTGCGACAGATTCAGGGACCCTTGGTCATGGATCCCCAAGGGGTGCGATTTGGGAGCTTCGCAGCCCCGCCAGGGCAGGCAGCGCGTCGGTTGACGGCCCGTGTTGCAGATGGCCAGCTCGCCATGGACGGTGGCGTGGCGGCAGATGGAGCCTTTCGCCTGATGGTTGGGCTGGAGGCGGCCAGTCTCGAGCGACTTGTGGCGGATCTGTCGGGAGCCTCCACGGCCTACCGCGGGAAACTCGAGGGCACGATGGAACTCACGGGCATCCGCTCTGCGCAGCATTCGATGACAGGACGCGGCCGGCTCCGTCTAGACGATGCCGACCTCTATGAACTTCCGCTCGTGGTGGCCCTCCTCAAGGTGTTGCGAGTGAAAGCTCCCGACCGCACCGCCTTTGAATCGAGCGTGGCAGATTTTCGCATCGAGGGGCCGCACGTGTATCTCGATACTGTTGAGCTCGCAGGTGACGCGGTGAGCCTCGTGGGGAATGGAGAGATCGACTTCAACTCAAACGCCCATCTCACCTTCCGGTCGATCATGGGAGACTCCCAGTCACAACTTCCTGCCATGAAACAGATGCTCGGCGGTGCGAGTGGGCAGTTCATGCTGCTCCATGTTGACGGCACGCTGGCCAACCCGCTGATCACCAGCGAAGCATTTCCAACCCTGAATGCCCTCGTTCAGCAGTTCCAGTCGCAGGGACTCATGGGGCAAGAGGGGGGGCGTCGGGCGGCAGTTATGTCCGGCGTCGACCGCGGAAGTTGGCGGTAAATCGACAAGAACTGCTACATGGCTTTGGCGAGGCAGGCGGTAGAATGCGGCCGTCGCGGTGTTCGGATTCCGAGCCGTGCGGCAAGAAAAGTTGGAAAAGGCGTGAGGGAACACACCTGACATGGAAAAGGATTTCGTGGCAGAGCTTGCGTTTGTGAAGATGCACGGACTTGGCAATGACTACGTCTACATCGACGTGTTTGCCAATCCTGCTCCTGCCGACCCGGCAGCGCTCGCTCGCCGCATCGCTGATCGTCATCGTGGCGTTGGTGGCGATGGCCTGATCCTTGTTGAGCCCTCCGATCTCGCCGCCGCCCGCATGCGGATGTTCAATGCCGACGGAAGCGAGTCTGAGATGTGCGGGAATGGCGTGCGTTGCGTGGCCCACCTGGTAGTGGCCCGCGGCTATGCGGCGGCCGGGCCGCTGACCATCGAGACCGGACGTGGTGTGCTCGACATCGTCGTCTCGCCCAAGGGGCCGGTTTGGTCTCAAGTGAAAGTCGACATGGGGCCCCCGATCCTCACACCGCTCGATGTGCCCGTGCAGTTCGACGGCGTGGGCGGCGAGGCGGTGATCGATCGACCGTGCCCCGAACTCGATTGGGATGCACCCTGGGTCGAGACGTCGGGGATCGAGCCTGGCATGACGTGTGTGTCGATGGGCAATCCCCACGCCGTGTTCTACTGCCGCGATGTTGAATCGGTGCCGCTCGAGCAGTTTGGGCCCACGGTGGAGAACCACCCTGCGTTTCCCAGGCGGACGAATGTCCATGTGGTGCAGGTTGTTGCCGGCGATCACGTTCGCGTGCGGACCTGGGAACGTGGGAGCGGCATCACGCAAGCGTGTGGAACGGGGGCGTCGGCTGTCTGCGTGGCCGGCGTGCTCACGGGCCGCAGCGGGAGGCGTATCACTGCCACGCTCCCTGGCGGGGATCTGCTGCTGGAATGGCCAGGCGAGGGAGCGGTCTTCATGACAGGCCCGGCGGAAGAAGTCTTCACCGGCCTGTGGCACGACGTGGCGCCGGCTGGTGCTCAGCATGTGAAGGGGGGGCCGTGAAACTCGAGTCTCCCCTGGCGATTGGTGCCACGTCGCTGGTGGCAACAGCAGCGATTGGCCACTGGATGTCGACGCTGGACTACGCGGTCGACTATCGCGATCCCACGGTCGATCCCGTGCACCCTCAGTATCGTGGGGCCAAGATCTTCGTTTTTTGGCATGAAAACATCCTCATGCCACTCGCCCTGCGAGGCCACTCCAACACGGCGATGCTGCTGTCGCGCCACACCGACGCCAATATTCTGGATCGGGTGGCTCGCATGATGGGCTTTGGCGTTGTTCGGGGGAGCACATTTCATGGTGGGTCGGCAGCCCTCAGGGAACTTGCTGAGCGGGCGCGTCGCTCGAATCTTACGATCACCCCTGACGGGCCTCGCGGACCTCGCCGACGCCTCGCGCCCGGCTGTGTTTTTCTCGCGAGTACCCTGCAGATTCCCATCGTCGCGATGGGGTTTGGCTACGAGAAGCCATGGCGGCTGCGAACCTGGGATCGTTTTGCGATTCCGAGGCCTTGGTCGCGGGCGCGGGCTGTAGTGAGTCGGGCCATCGCGATTCCCGAGCAGCTCGACCGCGATGGGGTGGAGTATCACCGCTCAGGTGTAGAGCGGCTGCTGTGTCAACTCTCTGACGATGCCGAGGCGTGGGCATGTTCCGGCGAGCGACGAGTTGGGAGCGTGCGGATTCGCAAGGAGCCCTCCCGGCTGGCAACGCATGCCGCATGCCTTGCGGGGGATGCGGGCGTTTCGCTCGATGAGGAGCTCGCGCACGGCTGCCGTGCGTTTCGCGTGCACGTTCCGGCCGCTTAAACTGTGCCTCGCAACAAGCTGCCGACAACTTTTCCACGCCCTCGCGGCAGTGCACGGGCGTGCGGTTCGGTGACCGAAATCAACCGACAACTCCGTGTCAGAGTTAGGTGTGCAGAACGGTTTGTTGAGACGTCGCGGCGGTGTTGGCTCGCGGTTTGACAGCAGTGCTGTCACTCCTACAATCCCGACTCGTCTGAGGTTGGTTCGCCCGTCGGTGACGGCCGGAAAAAATCGAGAAAATCCCGGCGTTGGGACTGTTCTCGTAGAATGAACGGATGCTCCAGTTCGCGGTTTTCCTGCGGGGAATCGCGAATGCTGCAGGAAGTGGCTATGGCTCGGGATTGCACAGCGGCACGCACGTTGACGCACCGAGCACCTGTCGCTTCAGGCAAGCAGAGCACCCCCCTCAACGAGCGAGCCGAGGTCGCGTCCAGGCGACTCCGCTCACGCGAGTCTGCTCTCGTCGACGATGCAGGCCAGGACGGGGTGGCGAACGGCTTGAGTAACTCGGGGTTGGTCGCCCGCCTGCATGCACGCTTGCGGGATCGTATCGGTGCTCAACGGTATGCGGTGTGGTTTGAAGGCATCTGTCAGTTTGCCCTCGAGGCAGAACTTGACGGAGACGCAGACCGGCCAGGCGTGACCGTGGTGAGCGACGGCCAGTTTGCACAGGATCTTGTGCGTCGCGGCTTTCGGATGGATATCGAGGCGGTCGTGGCGGAGGTGTGTGGAACGCCCCGACCCGTGAGGTTTCGTCTGCTCGGGCCTGACGATGCTTCGCCTCCTTTAAGCCAGGCGACAACGGATCAAATTGAGCCAACGCCGTCCTTGGAGGTGCAGGCGACGGTTGTCGAGCCGGCAGTTCACAGCCAATCGCAGCCGTCTTTTGTTGCGAGAACTGCCGGTGAGCCGGTGCGAAAACGTCAGTTGGCGAAACTCGACGAGTTTGTCACTGGACCGAGTAATCGGATGGCCCGGGCCGCAGCGGAAATGGTGGTCTCTCGACTTGGGGAGATCTCACCGCTCGTGATCCATGGGCCAAGCGGCACCGGAAAAACGCACCTTCTGGAAGGCATCGTTTCCGCAGTTCGCGAACAGCATCCCGGGGTGTCGGTGATGCTTGTGCCAGCGGAGCAGTTCACCACCTCGTTCCTGCAAGCCCTGCACGGCAGCGGCTTGCCAGGTTTTCGCCGCTCGTATCGGTCGCTCGATCTCTTGTTGATCGACGACCTTCAATTCTTTGCGGGGAAGCGGGCGACCGCCGTTGAACTTCAGCAGACGTTCGATGCTCTGCGTCGGCAGGGGCGTCAGGTGATCTGTGCCTCAGACCGGGCGCCGGAAACCATTGCCGATCTCGGGCCCGAACTGCTTGGGCGGCTGGAAGGCGGGATGAGTGTCCGGCTCTCTCCTGGCGATTTCGAGGTGCGGCGAGGGATCGTAGCTGGTTTGGTCGATCAGCGTGGTCTTGAGTGCGAGCCCGCGGTGCTCGACTACGTGGCGATGAACCTCACCCGCAACGCTCGCGAACTCACCGGTGGCGTGAACCGTCTGGAAGCCACATCGCACATGCTGGGTTTGCCGATCACGCTCGACCTCGCCGAGGAGGCTTTGGCCGACCTCGTGCGTGCGGGGGGGCGTGGTGTGCGGTTGACCGACATTGAGCGAGCCGTGTGCACTGCCTTTGGGCTCGAGCAGGGGAGCCTGCAGTCGCAGAAGCGGGCTCGCACCGTGAACCATCCACGCATGCTTGCCATGTTCTTGGCACGCAAGCACACGCCTGCAGCACTCGCGGAGATCGGGAGCTACTTCGGCAGGCGAAGCCACTCCACGGTGATTGCTGCTCGTAAGACCGTGTCTGGCTGGCTGGCGTCTCGCGCGCGGGTGCAACTGGCTGACGCTGCCTGGGATGTGGAAGAGGCCGTGCGACGTGTGGAAGAACTTCTTCGGGCAAGCTGAACGACAGCCTTGTGGCTCTAACGCAGCAACCGTTCTTCCATTTCTGCTCGGTATCGCAGGCTCGACTGAGGGCCGCTGAAGCCAATCACTTTGCGGTCCATTTCCGTCTCTCTTTGCAGCACTCGACCCTGCTCAATGTCAAAGAGAATCTTGCCGTCCCAGATCCGCTCGAGCAGCCTCGCTTGGAGTTGAGGATCGTCAACTGGGGTGAGCACGGTCGTGTCGACGCGGATCGTGGCCACGCCGTCGTCAACAGCAGCGAGTCGGTATCGCAGTCGGGTCCGCACCAGTTTCCGCGGACCACCGGGGACCTCCACCACAATCTCGTCTGGCACTTCCCACTCGCTCCCGACGGAGGCGGGTTCACTCGGCAAGGGCACCACGACAAGATCCCCACTCGCGGACTCAGGGATGGGCTTGAGATTGCGTCGCCCGAGAACGTGTCCTGACGTGTCGATGGTGATTCTGGATAGAGGAACGCCCAGCGAGGCGGGCATGTGCTCGTAGCCCGGTGGGGGGGCGGCGGTGTCGCGGCTATCCCAGGACACGCTGCCCCGGTCACTCGTGCGGGAATGCATGCGGACATCATCAACCGAGTGTTCAAGGACCACGTTGCCTTCGTCGTCGAGTGACACACGCCAGACCTTCGTCGAGTCCGTTGCCGTTTCTACCGACTGTGTGGTGCCAGCGATGGAGGTATCGCTCACCGCACGGTGCCGCACTTCCATTCGCAGCGTTTCGCCATCTTCAAATCGATAGCGAAGCGTCCAGGGGCCGTCGGCCAGGGGAGGCGCTTCTCCAGTCGTGTTGTCTGCCGC
>JBMTLP010000052.1:0-11853 GCA_049433245.1 Pirellulales bacterium | reverse complement strand
CAGGCGACTCCCCAAGACATCCACTGGAGCCGCGGCGAGGATGGCGCAGCAGAAGTCGTTGCGCAGCGGCCTCGTGCTGGTCGGTTTCATCTCGACGTGGAAGCTCGCGAGCCAGCAGGTGCGAGTCAAGAAGGAGAGATTGTTGTGCCGCAGATTGTGGGGCTCGGCGAAACGCCCGTGATCGTGGAATGGCCGAGCGATGGCGGCGTGAACATCGATTCGGCAGGTGCCGACGTGCCTGCAGAACCATCCTCCTCCGCATGGCAGTCGTCGGAGCGGATGCCCGGGACCGTGCTGCGGTACCAACGTCGCACCCGCGTGGCGGATGAGGTGCCAGCCATCGACGCTGAGCCGATCGACGCTGCCGACGATCGCCTGTCGACGACGGAACCCGAGGACACGCAGGTCGACATCGGTGCCGGTGCTGCCCGTGTGGAACTGCTCGAGGTTCGCTTTGCCACTGACGAGCGAGGCAAGGCGTGGGGGGTGGCTCGGATCGACCTTGTGCCCACCCGTCGTCTGGTGCGGTTGCAACTCCCTGCTGGCATGCGGCTCTTTGAAGTTTTTGTCGACGAGCACCCGCTGCTGGCACGTCCCGTGGGTGAGTCTGCTTGGGAGCTGGAACTCCTCGATGTCAGCAGGCCTCGCACGATTCAGGTCATCTTTGCTGGCGACCTTGGTGAACAGTTGGTCTCGGGGATGCCCTTGCGTTTGGAACCACCAAAACTCGCCGGCATACCTTCTCGCGATGTGCTCTGGATGATTCGAGGCCCGCGTGGGTTTGCCGTGCGACTCCTAGCACCATCCTCACAGATCTCTGCGAGCGACGTGGCCACGTTGCGAGAGCAGGCGGCGGGGCGTTTGCAGGCCACGCTGCGGCGTTCGCTCGACAACCGTGACCCGCAGGAACGTCGCCGCATCGAAGAACAGGTAGCTGCGCTGTTTGAGCGGTCGCAGCAGAGTGCCGCTGAGCAGGCCTGGAACCGAACGTCGCTGGCGCTCTCGCCGGAAGTGTTTGCCTCCACGACCGCAGAGGATGGCGGTGTGATCGTGCGGGCTGCTCCCGAGCCCACAACCACCGATGGCGCACGTGCCATCGCCACGGCTGTTGCGATCCTTGCGGCGGGTGGGGCCTGGAGTTTGGCCGTTCGTCGCCCGGCTCAGATGACGACCGGCTTGGTGCTCGGTGGGCCGTTCGCGACGCTCCTCGTCGGGATGGCGTGGGCGGCGTGGTTGCAGCCTTCGTGGCCAGGCGTGGTGCTCGCGTGTGGTGCAGCGGCTGTGCTTGCGCGGCGGTTTGTTGCGCTGCATCCGCGACCTGGGGCCACGGAGTCTGGCGTCGTTATCCGCGATTCCGTCGGCCCGCGATTGAGCTAACGGCAGCCCACCTGTCGCAGATTGCCTACTCGCTGGAAAAGCTCCTGGAATTGCGGGCTAAAAACGGGCTGGCTCCCGCTGGTGAGGCTTCGCTACGGTTCGCCCCCCACGCGTGGCGAGCAGGGTGAAGGTCCTCCTCGCACGCCGTCTCGACCGTGGCATGGATGCCAGGCGATTCAGGCTGTCGCGCAACGGTGATGGAGAAGATCGGGCATGGAAGCCGGGCGAGAAAGAGCCGTGCAGAGCGGCCGACGTTGGCTCGTGGCGAGGATCATCCCACTGGTGGTTGTCGCGGTAGCGTGGGGAGGCTGGGCTGAGGCCGCTGGCTACCGCACGCCGAACTTCGTGATCGAGGCGCCCACGCCCGATCTGGCTCGGAAGATTGGCGACGCCGCTGAGCAGTATCGCAACGATCTGGCAATCGAATGGACCGGTCGACCGCTGCCACGTTGGGCGAGCCCCTGCCCCATCACCGCCGAAGTTGCGGATCATCTCGGGGCAGGCGGTGCCACCAGCTTCGTGTTTGATCGCGGCGAAGTCTTTGGCTGGCAGATGACGGTGCAAGGCAGCGAGCAGCGGATTCTCGATTCGGTGCTCCCGCACGAGGTGACCCACACGATCTTTGCGAGCCACTTCCGGCAGCCATTGCCGCGGTGGGCTGATGAGGGAGCCTGCACCACCGTCGAGCACCCGTCGGAGCGCGCTCGGCAGCATCGCATGCTCATTGAGTTTCTCACCACGGGGCGTGGCATCGCCTTTCCGCAGATGTTTGCCATGAGGGAGTATCCGCCTGATGTGCTGCCGCTCTATGCGCAAGGCTATTCGCTCGCTCGCTACCTGATCGAGCGGGGTGGGCGGCGAAAGTATGTCGACTTCGTGTCGCACGGGCTCGGCACCGGCGATTGGGCCGTGTCGTTGCAAAACTTCTACGGCATCGCTGATCCTGGC
This sequence comes from Pirellulales bacterium, assembly GCA_049433245.1. Lineage (GTDB taxonomy): Bacteria > Planctomycetota > Planctomycetia > Pirellulales > UBA1268 > M30B53. The sequence continues at coordinate 9,528 of JBMTLP010000052.1, read as the reverse complement.
CAGATGCAGGGCGTTTGGCTCGAGTGGGTGCGGCAGGGCTGTCCAGCACCGCCGGCCAGTCTGATCGCAGCCGTCCCAGAGCCTGCCGGAAACTTCGCCGGGGTAACGCGAGGCCAGAGTCCCGACCCACAGGAAGCGCCGCGGACGCCAGCCCAACTTGCGTCTGCTCCAGGACGTCGTTCTATCTACCAGCGAGTTGGGGCCGACCAGCCAACGGCGGTCACCCCTGCTCCGGTGTCGGCTGGTGTGGAGCCTGCTCAGAGGACCGCCACCTCGGTCACCAGCAAGGTGATGTGGTAAAAAACGGGTGCGGCGAAGCAGGTGGAGTCAATGCGGTCGAGCACACCGCCGTGTCCAGTGACCAGCGTGCCGTAATCCGTCACGCCGCGATCTCGCTTGATCGCCGACATGGTCATGCCACCGGCGAAGCCCATCAGTGAGATCACGAAGCCGGCCAAGGCTGCTTGCCAGGGCTGGTACGGCGGCGCGGCCCACCACAAGACCGACGCCAGCAGTGATGTGCTCACGGCACTGCCGAGGAGTCCTTCCCAGGTGCGGTTCGAACTCACCGAAGCCGCCACCAGCCTGCGGCCAATCATCCGGCTCCAGACGTACTGCATACAGTCGGCAAACTGCACGAGCAGGATCAGGAAGAAGAGCAGACGAAAGTTGGCCGACGGGGGCAGGGGAGTGTCGGTCTGGTTGGCTGGCACCACCGGCAGCTGGAGCAGGGCTGCCGCAGACGACAGGCAGTACACGCAGACCATGAGGCCTGCTTGGATCTTCGCGGTTCGCTCCAGAAAGCGTTTGGAGTCGCCTGCGATGGCCACCCTCGCGAGAACGAACAGCGTGCCGTAGAGCGGCAGGAAGACGCTGAAGATGTCGTAGCGGTTATAGCTCACGAGCACGTAGTGGGCGGGAGTGAACGCGAAGAACACCCAGAACAGCGCCCGGTGGTCGCCGAGACGGGTAGGCGTGAGCGTGATGAACTCGCGAAGGGCCCAGAACGAAACGAGCCCGAACAGCACCACGGTGGCGGTCGTCCCCAGCCAAAAGGCGGCGGCGAGAACCGTGCACATGATCCACCATCCGCGGATGCGGCTGTTAAACGATCGCACGGCAGCGGGGTCGAGGCCGCGATCCGGGTGCCGTCTGAGAAACTGTCCCACGGCCGTGACGATGCTCAGCAAGGCGAGCACGCCAACGATCAAGGCGAGCGTACGAGGGTCGTTCATGGTGTCGTCGGACCGGCCCCCATCACGATTCTTTGAGGGCCATCACGGCCCGGCGAGCACGGGCGAGAAAATCGAGCTTCGGTTCCTGTTGCTCCAGCCATATCGGTGGGCCAAAGGTGATGCAGGAGAGCATCGGCACGGGGAGAAACTCGCCACGCGGCAACACGCGGTTGAGGTTGTCGATGTGCACCGGTACGAGTTCGAGTTCGGGGCGTTTTTTTCCAAGGTAGTAGAGGCCGCTCTTAAACTCTCCCACCTCGCCGCTGACGCTCCGGCTTCCCTCAGGCAACACGATCAGCGCCTTCGTGTCGCCGATTTCTCGCAGCATCAGGTCAACCGGACTTTGGTGAACTTTGATGTCGGTGCGGTCGATCAGCAGGGCGTCGAAGACCTTCTCGGCGAGCCAGCGACGAACGGCACCACGCGACCAGTAGTCCTTGGCAGCGACAGGGCGGGTGCGCTCGCGAATGGCACGCGGTAGCGACGACCAGATCAGCAGGGCGTCGAGGTGGCTCGTGTGGTTGGCGAAGTAGACCCGCTGGCAGGTGTCAGGCTGGCTGGAAATCCAGCGCACGCTCGCCCCTGAGAGCACGCGGGCGAGGGCCGCGAGCGTGAGCCCTGCGGCATGGCAAACCGGTGATCGACTGCTCCCGAGTGCGAGGGCAGGTGGTCGGTTGGTCAGGTGAGGATCTGCCGGGGAGAGCATGACTTCGCTTAGGAACGTCGGGCCAGAAAACACCGCTTGTGTATTATGCGTCCTGATTTTCTGGAACGACGCCCCAAAAGGTCAATTCGGCGTTCTTTTTTGCGCGTTCGCGGCCTACGAACACGGCGGCAGCAGAGCGGTCAGTTGAGATCGGTGAGACCGATGTCGTTGGCGGGCACGTAGGGGTTGCTTGTTCGCTCCCGGCCGATCGTGGTGGGCTCGCCGTGGCCTGGGAGCACGAGGCTCGCCTCTGGCAGCGGATAGAGCCGTTGGCGAATGCCCGACGCCAAGGCGGGGAAACTCCCGTCCGGAAAATCGGTGCGACCGATACTTCCCCTAAAGAGGATGTCGCCTGCGAAGACCATGGGCGGATCGTCGCGGGCCTCCGAGGGCCAGGCTAGGAAAGCCACGTGTCCTGAGGAGTGGCCAGGAATCTCGTGGACTTCAAACACAAAGCCTGCTATCTCGAACCGCTCGTGATCGCTGAGGGTGCGGTCTGCGGGAGGGCTCACAAGTTCGATCCCGAACCCCCTCGACAGGTTGGTTTCCGGGTCGGTCAGCTTGCTTGCCTCCGCCTCGCCCACAAGAATTGGGAGGCTTGGCCACCGTTGTTTCAGGGTTGCGTTGCCCGCAATGTGGTCGGAATGTCCGTGCGTCAGCAGGATTGCTTGCGGCTCGAGGCCCGCCTGTTCGATCACCTCGATGATCGCGTCTGGCTCAAAGCCGGGGTCGATCACCACGCAGACCTTGCGGTCGGTTCGCGCGAGCACATACGTGTTTTCCCCAAATGGAGAAGACTCGATGCACGTCAGGCTCAGTGGGGGCTTACCAGCGAATGCGGGCATAGCGATCAGGTTCAGGTGTGCCATTTGGGTGGACCAGTCCGTGGAGTCCGTCTAAGAAGCATGGGCGGGATCGGTATATCCAGCAAGTTTCGGCTTGAAATCCCGGGGATTACGGTGCCGATACTGATCTGGCAGGGGCTTGCCAGGCTGGCTAGACTCCGCCCGCCGCAAGGGTTCTGCGGCTGCTCACAGGCTCCGCATCAAGCTCCGCCGCGGTGGCCAGACTTGTCATGGAGGATCTCGCGAATGACGGCTGCTCGAGCGATGCCCGACTTCTTTCGTATGTCTTTAGCCGCTGCAGCCATGCTTGTGGCAGCGCACACTCCCGTTGCTCCAGCCGTTGCCCAAGACGCCGTGGCTGCTGAACAGGCCGCAGCGTCGCAACTCCCCGGCCTGATGCCGCAGGGGGGTGGTGCGGTTGGCAATGTCAATGCCGGGGATGCCGCCGTTGCTGCGACCGCCGAACATCCGCTCGAGCCTGCCCTCAAGATCGCTCAGCAAGGGCTGGCCAATATCAAGGCGAGCATCAAGGACTACTCCGCCACGATGGTGAAGCGGGAGAGGATTGACGGCGAACTCGGTGAGCATGAATACATGTTTACCAAGGTGCGGCACGAGCCGTTTAGCGTCTACCTCTCGTTCCTCGCTCCTGAAGATCTCAAGGGGCAGGAGGTGATCTACGTCGCCGGGCAAAACGAAGACAACATCCTGGCCCATGCGGGGAGCGGTGTGCGGGCGATGGTGGGCATGGTTTCGCTCAAGCCATCCAGCATGCTGGCCATGCAGGGGCAACGGTATCCGATCACTGAAATGGGTGTGGAGAACCTCACCCGGCGGCTTGTGGAAGTGGCCGAGCACGACAAGCAGTTTGGCGAGTGCGAGGTCAACTTCTTCCCAGGTGCGAAGGTGAACGGACGGGTCTGCACCTGCATCCAGGTGTCGCATCCGGTGCCTCGTCGCAACTTCCGCTTCCACCTCGCTCGCGTCTTCATCGACGATGAGCTGACGATTCCAGTTCGCTACGAAGCCTACGACTGGCCGCAAGAGGTCGGTGGCCAGCCTGTGCTCATGGAGGAATACACCTACATGAACGTGCAGGTGAACCAGGGCTACGGTGACATCGACTTCGATCCGCGGAATCCCGCCTACAAGTTTGGCGTGAAGTAATCGCCAGACCGCGACGAGCGGTCGCGCAAGCCTCCGCAGACGTCTTCCACGCGCGGCCCCGAAGAGCCCTCAGGTTTTTCGGGGCCGCGGTGCGTTTCCTGGCTGCGGCCAGCCCGATGCGTCTCAACGTACACTGTCAGTGGCGACGTTGTGACGCCGAGAAGGTGAGAGGGATGGAGCAAAAGACCTGCCATACGAGCGTGCTGCCCAGGGAGACAATCGAGTTCCTGGCGCCGCAGCCTGGTGCAACGGTGGTGGATGGCACGCTCGGCGGAGGTGGCCACACCCGCTTGCTCGCAGAAGCCGTGGGGCCTGAAGGCCTGGTAATCGCTATCGATCGCGATGCGACGGCGATCGACCGGGCCTGTACGGCGCTGCAAGGGCTCCCGGTTCGTTTTGCGCAGGCCAACTTTTGCGACATCCCCGAAGTGCTCGACGCCGTAGGGGTGGAGACGGTCGACGCCGTGCTGCTCGACATTGGTCTCTCCAGCGATCAACTGGCGGATCGCGAGCGTGGCTTCTCGTTCGAGTCGGAAGGGCCGCTCGATCTGCGATTTGACGTCAGCGAGGGGGAGCCGGCCTTTCGCCTCGTTAACCGGCTCAAGACCGAAACACTCGCCGACTTGATTTATGAGTTTGGCGAGGAGCGATTTAGTCGACGCATCGCCCGCCGGATAGCGGAGGTGCGGGAACGCGAACCGATTCACCTCGCGCACGACTTCGCTCGATTGGTGGCTTCGGCGGTACCGCGGCAGAAGCCGCCACAGCGGATCCACCCGGCGACGCGGACGTTTCAAGCTTTGCGGATTGCGGTGAACGAGGAGCTCAAAAGCCTCAAACTGGCCCTGGAGCGGGTGCCGCAGCGACTCACCCCAGGTGGGCGACTGGCGGTGATCTCCTTCCATTCGCTTGAGGATCGCCTAGTCAAGGAGGCGTTTCGCAACCGGCAGATGTGGCACGCCCTCACGCGGACGCCGGTCACGGCAGGCGAGGAAGAACTGGCCGCCAATCCCCGCAGCCGCTCTGCGAAATTGCGGGTTGCAGAGAAACTTGGCGAAGTAGCTGGCTGAAGAACTGCCGTTGCTGAACCGGCGGCCGTTGCTCACACTTCCGCGCCATGATGCTCGGTCGCGAAACCAAGATTCTGCTGGCACTCCTCGGAACCCTGAGCTCTGGGTTCGTGGGTGTTCTCGGCTCCAAACTCTTTGTGCCCCGCCCGCCGATGGGGGCGGGACCGGATGTGCATCTGCCTGCCCGCGAACATGAGGACGGCCCGATCGTGGAGCCGCCTTCGTTTGATCGGCTGAATCGATCGATGTTCTCGGCGACGGATCCCCTGTCCGGCGACACGGGGGCCGGTGGGGATGAGGGCGACGCTGGCATGCAGCTCGAACCGTCCGCGTCTGCGTTCGCAGGCGCCTCGGACGATCTCGGTGTTGGTGACTCGCGTTTCGCGGCCGCTGATCCGATCGCCAGGGAGAACGGGGCAGCCTTCAGCGACGACAACGGCTATGGGTTTCCCCGTTCAGGGCCGCTCGATGAGGCTGAGGAGGGCGTTGATTCCGGGATTGAGCAGGCCGGTATGCTCCCTGCTGACGACAGCGTGGCTGCGGCTTCCTACGAGGCGATGGGGCAGTTCGAGCCCTCTGCTGAAGAACCCTACGCTGCGGTGTTGGGAGCGGAACCCCCTGGCGAGTTTGTGCCAGCTGCTGATGTGATGCCGATCGCGTCGGGTGGATACGTCGTCTCAGCCGCAGACACCTGGTGGGACATCGCCGAGCGGGCCTATGGCGACGGTCGCTATTACAAGCCACTGTTTGCCTGGAACCGCAGCATCAATCCTCGGGTGTCGCTCGCGCCTGGAACCCAGCTCGAGCTACCTCCGCTGAATGCTCTGACCACGGCCCATGCAGAACTCGTGCCCACAGATCTCGCGATGCCCTCGCAGCCGAGTCCGGTGGTCCAGACGTCAACGCTCGCGCCTACTGGCGACACGGTTGTGGTGCGGCCTGGTGACACCCTGATCTCGATCGCCCGCGAGCAGCTGGGGGCCTCGTCGCGATGGCGAGAGCTCTACGAGGCCAACCGTGAGACGCTCGGGCGTAGCCCAGGCCCACTCACGCCCGGAACGCAGTTGGTTCTGCCATGAGCGATGCCGACGACGTTTCGGCCTACGACTACCAACTCCCGGTGGAGTCGATCGCACAGGAGCCGCTGCAGCAGCGTGATGCCGCGCGAATGCTTGTGCTGCATCGCGACTCCGGCCGCATCGAGCATCGGCATGTGGCAGATCTGCCGGAGTATTTTCAGCCTGGCGATCTGCTCGTGAGCAACGACACCCGCGTTCGTCCGGCTCGTTTGATTGGCCGCCGGAAGGAGACGGGAGGGCGTTGGGAAGGGCTTGTGCTGGCCACCGACGGCAAGGCGTGGAAGATCCTTGCAAAGACCCGCGGCCGTGTGACTCCCGGTGAGAGGATCGTGCTTGTGGATCGCGAAGGGCACGACGCCGAAGAACTCGTGATGTTCGAGCGGGCAGAGGGGGGTGGGTGGCTGGCGGTGCTGGACACTGGGGCTGCCGATGCGGAACAGGTGCTCGAACGGGTGGGGAGGGTGCCTTTGCCGGGCTATATCCGCGGTGGGCTTGAGCATCCTGGCGATCTTGAGCGTTATCAAACGGTGTTCGCCGACGCGGCCGGGTCGGCAGCGGCTCCCACGGCAGGGCTACACTTCACGCCTGAACTACTCGCCGGCTGGGACGCGCGGGGGATGAAGCAGGCCCGCGTGACCCTCCATGTGGGCCTCGACACGTTCCGCCCCATCAGCACGCCGAAGATCGGCGAGCACCCGATGCACACGGAGTGGTGCACCTGCCCGCCGGAGACCGTGACGGCAGTGCAGCAGGCCAAGGCCGCCGGCCGTCGGGTGCTGGCAGTGGGGACCACGACCGTTCGCACGCTCGAATCAGCCGCCCGCTGCGGGAGCCTCTCCCCTTTCTACGGGCCGACCGACCTCTTCATCCGCCCAGGGTTCTCGTTTCGTGTTGTGGACTGCTTGTTGACCAACTTCCACATGCCCAAGACCACTCTGATGGTGCTCGTCAGCACGTTCGCTGGCCGAGAGCCGATCTTTGCCGCGTATGCCGAGGCCATTTCGCGTGGCTACCGCCTGCTGAGTTATGGTGATGCGATGCTGATCCTCTGATGAGCGGTCCCGCTGTTGCGGCGTCTGCTAAGGTAGGGGGCTCGGTGGGGATTCCGACCAGTGGGTGAAGAGACGCAGGAGCGACGCGATGGGAGAGGGACTTGCCGAAGAGGTGCTCGTGGTGCCGCGGGCAGTACTGGAGTCGGTCGGCATGTTTCAAGGATTCTGCAGTGAGGTGGCTCGCTACCTCCCGGCGTTGCTCGATCCCGCCAACACCTCTTGGCGTCCCCGGTCTGCGGTCGAGGAAGACCCTTCGTTTAAGCAACTGATCCCCTACTGTGTGCTGCGGTGGCATGATGGCGACGGCGTTGCCCGCTACTTTGCCTACACGCGAGGGGGTGGGCAGCAGGAGGCTCGTCTGCGAGCCAAGCGGTCGCTCGGGATCGGCGGCCACATCTCGAGCATCGATGGCGAGCATGGCGACGACCGCTCGTACGACTCGGGGATGCGGCGGGAACTCGACGAAGAGGTCGCGATCGTCGGTGGCTATCGCAGTACGTGCGTTGGCCTAATCAATGACGACGCGACAGCGGTCGGCAGCGTTCATCTGGGGATCGTGCACGTGCTCGATCTCGAATGTGCCGAAGTCGCCTCACGCGAGGCTGATCTGGTCGACGGCGGTTTCCATTCGCTTGAGGAACTGCAGGCCGACCGCGAGCGGCTTGAAACATGGTCGCAAATCGCCCTCGATGCGCTGGCGGCTGGTGGCATGGGCTGAAGCCGCCCCTGCCTGCGTAACGAGACGGTGAGAGGGGTTGTGCCGACCGTATCCCCCTGTTTCTCGCCTGTGCGTGCCAGTTTTCGCCCGATTTCTTGCCTGAGCCGCAATCTTCAACCAAAGTGTCTAGGACGATTTTCCGTGTTATTTGGTTGTTTCCCCGCGGGGCCCGCAGGGTCGCAGAGTGGATCGAACGCTTGGGCGTTTTGCTGCGTAGATCGTTGAGATGTCGCGCTCGCACCCGTTGCCGACTGCTCTCTCGACATGGCTGCTCGTTGGGGCTGGATGAATCCGTGTTGGCGCGTTCCCGTGCTGCGTTCCCCTGCCAAGTGGATCAAGAGAGATGGCCAGTAGGTTAAAAAAGAGGCTGATGAGGCAAAGGAAACGAGCCGCGTTGCAAAGCATGGAGCCACTTGAGCAGAGGTTGGCTCTTGCCGCTGTTTTGGATGTGTCGCCCCTCACCTGGGATGTCGTGGGGCTCGACTCCAACAAGCCGACGACGTCTGGCCCCGATACGTTTCTCGTGGGGGCGCGGATCACGAACACCGGCGATCAAACGATCTCCGGGGTCCAAGCGACGCTCGATCTCGGCGACACGGTCCGGCTGAATGCCGTTGATCAATGGGCGACCATCGCCAACGACTACATCACGGCCGTCGGACCTACGACGCTGGACTCGACGTTCACGATCGCCCCGGGTGACTTCGTTGATGCGTACTTCAGTGTGCGGATCGACCGCACGAGCGACGCCTTCACCACTGCTCGTCGCTACGACATTACGGCCAGCGACGGGGTGATCAGTGATTCTCTTGATACTACCCATCAGCTCTACGTGGAGCAGCTCGTCTCCCAGAATCGCAACTCAACTCAGGAGATTCTGGTTCTCAACGGCACGACACCGGTCACATCGGCACGACCTGGTGATGTGCTGACGATTGTGCATCGGGGGAAGTCGGCTCCCGGCGGATATGAGCAAACGACCAACGCGCTGACTCTTCCTACCGATGTGTTTGAAGTTCTGTCGACGTCGTCGCAGTCCGTCACGACGGCGTTTTCAACTGATTCCACATCGCGGCTCACGTCGCCGGTGAGTGGTGTCTACATGGATGCCGCAGGTTGGCGCTCCGATCCGGGGGTATTGAATCTCGACCCCACCTACAACACGCCGACCGACAACCAAAAAGCCGGCGGCGAGATGATGGAAACCACCTATCAGGTGCGGGTGCGACCGTCGGCTCCCGTTGGCGGTGCGGTGCTGACGGGTGTGATCTACGACTACTCCGGATCGAGTTTTCACTACAACGCCGATTCAGGTTTGGTGTTTAAGACGGTGCAGATCTCGGGGAACGTCGGCGTCAGCGGTCGGGTGTGGCGAGATGTGAACGCGAACAACCGTCAGGATGGCACGGAGCCAGGCGTGCTCGGGGTTCCGGTCGAACTTCGCGATGCAGGCACCGATGCCCTCGTGGCCACGACCTTCACCGATGAAAACGGTTCCTATCTCTTCAGCGACGCGGATGGACTGAGCCTCAACACGGCCTACGTGATTCGGTTTGCCGCTCCCACCGACACGGTGTTTGTTCGAGCGAATGCACCGGGAAGCAACGCAACGAACGACAGTGATGCGAATGTCACCACTGGGCGGACCGCCTCGTT
>JBMTLP010000051.1:0-11908 GCA_049433245.1 Pirellulales bacterium | reverse complement strand
GAGGGTTCTGTCGGCCAGGCCTGACGGTGCGGATTCTGCGTGGCGGTCAGCTGCGAGTGGGGCAAGCGCCGATTGGAGGAGCGCGAGTTGATCAGCGAGGCGCCGCGGTGGCGTGCCGGAACTGCTTGCCGAGTCGGCAGCCGATTCGCCTGCCGACTCGGCGAGCAGAGCCTGCTTCACGCGCGAAGACTCGTCTGGGTCGATCGCGCCAAGAAGGTAGCCAAGAAGGTCGTCTTGCATGGTCAGAACCATTCCGGTCGAAAGGCTGGATGCATGAGGTGTTTCATCAGAACTACGTGCCGCACTGGGGTCCTCCCGATTCGTTGAGCTTGAGCAAGGCGGAGTGAAGTCGGCTCTTGACCGTGCCCACCGGAATCCCCAGTGCATCCGCTGCTTCGCGATACTTCAGGCCTTGGTGATAGACCAGCAGGAGCGTGGCCTTGAGCTGATCCGGCAGGTCATCAACGGCGGCTCGCACCCACGCTTTCGCTTCTTCCTGTTCGTATCGCTGCGCAGCCGTTGGGTCATTTCCCGCAAGCACTTCCACCAAAGCCGCCACGTCATCGTCGCCACGCCGGTTATCCAAACTGATCATCCGATGTCGCTTGTTTCGCCGTTGCGCGTCGATGGCTTGGTTGGTGGCAATGGTGTAGAGCCACGGTCGGAATCGTCGGCCTTGCTGGAACTGCTCCTTCTTCAGGTAGATCTGTAGAAAGGTGGCTTGAAACACATCCTCCGCCATCTCGGCCTGTCCGAGATACCGACGAAGGTAGTTAAACAGTTCTTGCTCGTAGCGACGGACGAGTGCTTCAAACGCATGCTCATCGCCTTCCTCGCAGAACTGCTGCAGCAGGACCTCGTCAGTCGGGTCCGCCGACTCGACAGACGATGCCTGCCAGGCCGACCCACCCTCCTGGGTTGGTTCATTCCGTCCCGATTGGGCGGGCAGGTCGTGCACGGACTCTCCCTTGTTACGCAGCCGAATGGAAAAGGGTTCATTGGGTAAAAATTCTCGGGACAGAGAATTCTCACTCTCGACGGAGTATAGCCGGAAAACCGCGCAAAATGCCCGTCCCGGGCGTTCGCGGCAGAGGGCTGGTGGCTGGCGAAGCGGGAGGCGTTTGTTGCTGCTTGTCGATTGATGCAGACTGGGGCCTCGGAAATGCCTCGCAGTCCGCGGCGAGGCTCCAAGTGGGCTGCGGGTTGCCGGGGTGCGTTGGAGAAGATGTTGAAGAGCAAGGCTTACCAGTGGGCCATGCCCGGTGACGTGAATGCGTTCTTCGGCCTGGCGCTCGACAATCTCGCCGACCTGGTGCTCACCGTCGGTTTGCTGGCGACGGTCTTTGAGTACCCCGCCCAATTTGCCCTCGGGCATCTGGTGCCCGGGACTGCGGTTGGGGTGGTGGTGGGTGATCTGCTCTTCACCTGGATGGCGTTTCGGCTCGCTCGGCGGAGCGGCCGCACGGATGTGACCGCGATGCCACTCGGGCTGGATACGCCGAGCACGTTTGGGATGGTCTTTTTTGTGCTCGGCCCAGCCTACCTCGAAGCGCTCGCCAGCGGGCTTGCGCAAGAGCCCGCCGCGCGGCACGCCTGGCATGTGGGCATGTGCGCGATTGTGGCCAGTGGCGTGTTTAAGTTGGCATGTGCCCCATTTGCTGCAACGATTCGGCGGATCGTGCCGCGAGCCGGGTTGCTCGGGAGTCTGGCTGCGATTGCTCTGGCCCTGATCACGTTCCTGCCCACGCTGGAGATTGTGGGTACGCCGGTCGTGGGGCTTGTCTCGATGGGGATTGTGCTAGCGAGCCTGACCGCGGCGATTCCCTTTCCGCTGCGGATTCCCGGTGCGCTGGCGGCGTTGGTCGTGGGAGGCACGCTCTACGCCATCGGGCATGCCGCGGGGTGGTTGCCGGCAGGGGAAGGGCACGCGATGGTCGATCCCGCTGCCGCACTTTGGCCAACCGATTGGCTGGCCGCTGCGAAACTCGAGTGGCTCGAAGCATGGAGCGACACGCTCAAGTACTTGCCGATTGTGATTCCCTTTGCCTTGGGCACCGTGGTCGGTGGCATCGATTGCACAGAAAGCGCGGCGGCAGCGGGAGATGAGTATCACACCGGAAGGATCATCGCCGTCGAGGGCTTGGCCACCATCATCGCCGGCGCTTGTGGTGGCGTGATTCAGACCACGCCCTACATTGGCCACCCGGCCTATAAATCGATGGGAGGGCGAGCCGCCTACACGCTCGCGACTGCGGTGATCATCGGAGGCGCGGGCATCACCGGCACCTTCGCTTATCTCTACGAGATCATTCCCGCCCCGGCAATCCTGCCAATCCTGGTGTTCATCGGCCTGGAGATCACCGCGCAGAGTTTCCACGCCACGCCCACGCGTCACTATCCAGCCGTCGCCATCGCCTGTGTGCCGGCGATGGCAGCGATGATGGTGATCCACTCCGACAAACTCGCAGCAGCTGGAGCCGTGATCGAGGGGCCGTTGCAGGTGGAGGTCTACACGCTGCACATGCTCGCGGCTGGCTTCATCGTCACCAGCCTGGTGTGGGCAGGGATGACTGCGAGCCTGATTGACCGACGGTTGATGAAGGCTGCTGCCTGGGCTGCCGCTGCTGCCGGCCTCACGCTCTTCGGCATCATCCACTCGCCGTTTCCTGATGGCCGGCTGTTTCTACCTTGGGCGATTGGCGAACTGCCCGAGGTTGCCGTTGGCCGCGGACCACTCTCAATGGCTGCCGGCTATGGGCTGCTGGCCGGCACGTTTGGCCTCTGGCAGCTACTCCAGCCCGTAGGCGCCCGCGACGGGGATGTCGATGCCGGTGCGGCTGGCGAACTGCGTGCGTGAGAGGAAGCGTGGTTCGAGGTTGAACGTGACGCCCACGTTGTTGCGGCTGTAGTCGACGTTGAAGCCGAAACTCATCAAGAACGCCTCACCGATCCGCACGAGTTCAAGCCGCTGGCCAATGTTGCGACCTGTCAGGTCAAGCGCGGTGCCAAAAGAACTCGCCCACTTCGGGCTCATCCGATAGGTGTACGACCCGGTGAGCACGCTGGCCTCGATCGGCCCGGCAAACTCCTGGAAACCGATATAGAAACTGCCGCGAGTGGTGCGGTTGATCATCGCTCCCACGGTGTAGAGTTGCTGGCCTTCGGTGAAGAAATCGACGTCGGCCGTGGAAAGGAGCACGGTGCGATCCCCCACGTGCCAGCGGAAGTCGTACTGCCAGAGGCCCAGGACCTGACCGAAGTTCTGAGCGTCGACGGGGAAAAGTTCTCCGTCGATATCGAGGGTGATCCAGTCGATGATTCGCCGGTTGCCCGCCGGACCACGTTTTGTCTGCCACCGCTGCCGGGCACCCAACCGGAAGGCGGTGAGGTCATTGGCGATCTCCGTCGGTCCGGTGACCCAGCCGCCCATTCCACGGCGAACCGCATAACTTCGTGGGTCGAACTTGCTGTCGGGGCCAAAGATGAAAGGAGTCCCAAGGGGCACCACGGCGCCTTGGCCGGGCGTGGCACCGAAGTCCCAGTAGGGAATGTTGCGGCGATACTGATTGATCGTGTCGTCATCGATTTGATCGTAGAGCGGAAACGAGTCGATGCTTTGCGTTGAGTTGGCGTAGGAAAAGTCGAGGTCAAACACCACCTTGTGCGCGATGCCGTGCACGTTAAAGAGCGTGCTCTCGATTGAGTTGTCGGACCACCACATCGGCAAGCTCGAACGAATGCCAACCTGGCCATACGCGCGATCGATCGGCTGCTGGTTGATGTCTTGTCCCCAGTGGGCCAGTTCACCCAGTGCGTAGGGCACGATCTTCACGGCACCCGCTTGGAAGGGGAAGTCGATCTCCTGGCGTGTGGCGATCCGCTCGCCAATCACGTCGTTCTCATAGGGCAGGAGGGTGAAGAACTCGAGCCCTTGGCCGGCATCCGGCGCATTGGGTGTCGGCTGGCTGACATACGAAACGCTCGAGTGCTCGTACCAGGTGAGCGCGTCGCGGAGCAGCGGCTGGCCGATGAAGTAGTGGTCGAGTCGGGGCCACCACTGGCTTTGGGTGAAGAAGTTGTCCACTCGGTAGCTGGCGAGAAGCCGCAGTTCGCGAGTGTCGACGGTGCGTCGAACATCAAGCCACGTGCGTTGCTCGTAGCCTTCCTCCCACTCCGCCTCGTAATACTCTTCGAGGAAGTTGTAGTCACTGATCCATCCGGCAGTACCGCGCATCTGCCACTCACTGGAGAGGTTCTGCCGGTGTCGCCAGAAACTTCGCCCACGGAAGCTGTTGGGGAAGGTGAAGTTGCGGCGGTAGAGGCCGAGGTTGTCGATGCCGGTGTCGTTGATGAACCAGCCGTCGAGAACGCCGTTGGCTGGGGTGCCGATGCCGAAGAAGTCAGGCCGGTCGTAGAGCAGGGATGTGCCAGCGGCGGGGCCGCGGAGGCTGAGGTAGTCGACGTCGAAGTCCCAGTCGACACCATCGGGGGCTCGCTGCCAGCCGAACACCTGGAACGCATCCCAGCTGGTGAGCACTTGGGTGCCGTAGATCTGGTCGTTCTTGATCTGGGCGTTGTTGATGTAGAAGGTCGGTTTCTTGGCATTGGTCGCAAGCACGGGCCACCACAGGATCGGCACGCCCAACAGTTGCACGGTGTTGCCGCGGCTGGTGATGAACTGCTGGTGCTCAACGGCCGGCTCACCCGTGGCGGGGTCGACCAGCGTTTCGCCGAAGGGACCTGGAAGGGGCACCTGCTCGTCGGTGAACGCCATCTCGCGAGCACGGAACTCCCAGGTTGGCATTCCCAGCCGACTGGAGGTGAGTCCCGCATGCTGTGCCACAAACTCACTGCGGTTGACCTGTCGCAGCACGTCAGCCCTGAGTCGCACCAGGCCAGAGTAGTTGTTGACGGGCGTGAGCACGGTCGCGCCAGTGATCACGCCAGAGCTGCGGGGCACGTCGTAGTACATGCTCACCGCCTCCACGACCCGCTGGGCTTGGCGGAAGATCACGTTGCCCTCCATGTAGATTTCCATGGGGGCGTTGGCGGCTTGGCCTGTCGAGCCGTCGAGTGACGGCTGCTCGTTGGCTTGCGTCCAGATCACCAGCCGGTCGGCAGAGAGATCGAGTGGACCCGCTGGATCAACGCCATCGATCACGAGGTTGACCCCAGAGGTGATCACGGCCACCCATTCGCCACCGCCCGGGCTTGGGTACCACTGCACGTTGAGCGGCATGCTCGAACGGGGGAATGCGCGGAGCCTGCGTACCGACGCCGTGGGGGCAACCTGAGCCGGCCGAGCGGGTGCGAACTCCGTGAACTGGGCTGGGTTGATGCCGTCGTCGTTGGTGAGAGGGGGGAGGGGTTCGATTTCGTCGGCCGGTAACTCGCCTGAGGTGAGCTCCACGGTGCCGTCTGCGCTACCGGCAGCGGAGGCTTCCGGATCGCCATTGAATCCGTTGCCTGCCACAGCGCCGTCGTACTGCACCGGTGTACCGGGCGCGGGAACGACACTCGTGAAGTCGAGCACTGGATCTCGGAACGTCCAGAACCGCCCGGCCCAACTCGGGCCACGAATAGCTGTTGCAGCGGCCTCGCCCGCGGCCACCTTCACGTTGCCCGCCATGCGGACCAGCACGCTGCGGACCGGAGGCGTGGCGGTGGCCTCGCTCTCGGCCGAGGGAAGCGGTTGCTGCTCGACCCAAATCACGGCCTCATGGGCTGTGGCTGTGGTCGAGCCCTGAGTGATCGTCGCGCCCGCAGTCAGGTGCCAGACATCGTAAGAGCCTTCTGTCCATCGCGAGGCCTGTCCGGCCTGAATTGTCAGTCGTTCTGCCGGATCAACAGCAGGGACCTCGATCTGTCCTGCCTCAGAGATGGCGGCAGCGAGGCCACGAGCGGGGAGCGAGGCGAGCACGCCAGCGGGCGAACTCGGTGGAGGGGGAGGATCTTCGGCGGCCCTCGAGGCTGCCGCTGTCCAGAACGCCACCACCCACGCCAGCACAAGTGTGCTGCGGATCTGTCGGCGTCTCATGCGTCCATGAGGCGATGACGGTGTTGGTGCGAGGTGACGGATGGAGTTCACGCAGGAAAAGAACAACGTCGGTCTCGACGGCGTCGACTGCCGGCGGGACCAAGGCAAAATGGCGGGGGACTATAGAAGTGCCGCCGCGCAGCGGTCAAGGGTGGGCAGACTGCGGAATCAGGTAGTCTGGAGAGGGTGTTGGGTAGTCTGCGGAATCTTCGGAAGCGGTGACCCCGCATCCGCGGCGACGACGCGGGCCACTCGCGGCAGCGTGTCGAGCGACGGAGAGGGCAACGGCGAAGCCGATGGCGGAAGAACTGAGAGAAAGGGCGGTCCTCGATGAGGGGCGTCTGCCGCGACGAGCGACCTGGCTGGCGGCTCAACTCGTCCGCTGGAGGGTGCCCTTGGCGGTCATGGCCTTGGTTCTGGTCGTGGTGGCGGTCGACCAGTCGCGGCGGCTTGAGTTCTCGCAATCGATCGAAGCCATGTTCGATCGCACCGACCCGGCCTTGCCCCCGTACCACCGCCTCGCCCGCACGTTTGGTGCAAGCGAAGTGGTGCTCGCGGTCTACGATGCCCCGGACCTGTTCTCGGAGCCGGGGCTTGAGCAGCTCCGCGGAGTGACCGGCCGGCTTGCCGCGATCCCGGGCGTGGCTTCTGCGATGAGCCTCAGTGAGACGCCGCTCGGATCGCACATCATCGACTTCGACTCAGCGCCGATGGCGAGTCGCGTGGTGCAGCTCATGGAAGGCTACGTTGTGGGGGCGGATCGACGAACGGCCGGCATCGCCTGCGTGTTGGCTATTCCTGGGGGGTCGCAGCCCTCTCCCACAATCACTCGTGACGGCACGATCGATCAGATCCGCGCGGTGATGGCGGAACTACCTGGGGGGCTCGTGGCTGGTGAGCCGGTCATGGTGCGAGACGGCTTCGCCATGCTCCGTCGCGACGGCAACCTGCTCGGGACGGCGGCGGGGCTGTTGGCTGGCGGGGTGATGCTGGTGCTCTTTCGCAGCTTGCGATGGGTGGTGGTGCCGTTGGCCGTCGTGGTCATGGCACTCTGGACGACGCGGGGAGTGTTGGCTGTGGCTGGCGTCAAACTCACCATGGTCTCCACGATGCTCTCGGCGATGATCACTGTGGTGGGCATCGCCACGGTGACGCACCTGATCGTTGAGTATCGCCGGCAACGCGAGGCGGGTTTTGAGCCGGCGCTGGCGATGCAGCAGACGCTCGCCCGCCTGCTCTGGCCAGTCGCGGGCGCCATCGCCACCGACATGATCGGGTTTGGCTCACTGATTGCGAGTCGCGTGGGACCGGTGCACGACTTTGGGATCATGACCGCGCTCGGCGCGGGGCTCGTGTTTGTCGCGGTGCTCATGGCGGTGCCGTTCCTGGCACTCGCAGGGCGGTTTGATACGGATCCCCGTCGATCTGTTGGGGAAGGAGCGCTTGAGCATGCGCTCGATCGCGTGGTGCAACGTATCGTGGCTCGACCAGCCTCAATTCTCGTGGCGACACTCGTGCTGGCGACCGTAGCGATGGCTGGCATGAGCAGGCTCACGGTGGAGACCGACTTCACCAGGAACTTTCGCGAGAGCAGCCCGATCGTATCGGCGTATGACGTTGTGGAGACCAAACTCGGGGGGGCGGGTGTGTGGGATGTGCTCGTGCCGGCGCCCAACGGAGTCGACGGAGGCACGCTTACCGCCCTTGCGAGCTTTGAGGAGAAGCTGCGAGGCATCGTGGTGGACACACCACAAGGCCCGGAGCCTGCCCTGACGAAGGTGCTCAGCCTGGTGGACGTGATCGACGCCGTATCTCCGGTTCCTGTCGTTCAGTTGGCTTCATCGACGGCCGGCAGTTGGCTCCTCGGGCAAGCGATCACCGGTCTCCGCGGACAGTTGCCGCAGTTGGCTTCGGCGCTGGTTGGTGAGGACCCTTCCGATGGATCGACCTGGCTGCGGGTGATGCTCCGGGCACGCGAACGGCAGTCGGCTGAGGCCAAGCGGAGGGTCATCGCAGAAGTGCGGCGGCTCACACTGGAGGCGTTTCCTGCGGCCAGCAATGGTCACGCGGGGGAAGTCACGGGCTTCTTCGTGCTCCTCGCGCAGCTCGTTGAGCGGATGATTGCCGATCAGTGGTTCACGTTTGGGCTCGCGGCCGTGGGCATCTTCCTGATGCTGTCGCTGGCTTTCCGCAGTGTGCTCCTCGGTGCCCTCACGCTCGTCCCCAATGCGCTGCCAATTTTTCTCGTGCTAGGCGTGCTCGGTTGGCTCGGGTGGCCGATCAACATGGGAACGGCGATGATCGCAGCGGTCTCGATGGGGCTCTCTGTAGATAGTTCTATTCACTACGTGACTGCCTTCCGCCGGCGACGTGATGAGGGGCATTCGGTGGATGTGGCGCTGAGCGTGGCGCACCAAACGGCTGGCCGTGCGATCGTGTTCTCCACGCTTGCTCTGGTCGTCGGTTTTCTGGCCCTGTGCACGAGTGGGTTTATCCCCACGGTCTCGTTTGGGGCGCTCTCGTGTCTCACCCTCGCCGGTGGGCTTGTGGGCAACCTCGTCGTGCTGCCCGTGCTGCTGTCACTCGTCGGTAACAGCCAACCTGCCGCCGCGGTCAAGCCCACCGCTGATCAATAAATCTCGTAGGCCTGTTCCTGGTGTTCTGACAGGTCGAGACCAATCTGTTCGACCTCCGGCGAGACGCGCATCCCTGCCAGCCGCTTGGCGATGGCGAAGGCGATCACCGAAACCACCGCACTCCAACCCGCCGTCACCAACACACTTGCCGTCTGCCACCACACCTGGCTCAACATCGTGTCATGGTTGAGGCCCGAGCCACCGAGGGCGGGCGCTGCCACAACGCCGGTCAGCACAGCCCCCACGATGCCCCCCACGCCGTGCACACCAAACACGTCGAGGCTGTCGTCGTACTGGAACCGGTGCTTGAGCGAGGTCGCTGACCAGTAGCAGATCAGGGCGGAAACCGCGCCCAAGCCGCTCGCACCGAGAGGACCGGCGTTACCGCTCGCCGGGGTGATGGCGACTAGGCCAGCAACAGCTCCCGTGGCGACACCGAGTGCCGACGCCTTGCGATGGGAAAAGAGCTCGATCAGCATCCAGGTGGTTGCGGCGGCGGCGGCTGACAGGTGGGTCACGAGCAAGGCCATGGCAGCCTGGCCATTGGCAGCCAGCGCACTCCCTGCGTTAAAGCCAAACCAGCCAACCCACAGCATGCCGGTGCCCATTACCGCCAAAGGCAGGCTGTGCGGCCGCATTGGTTGGCGAGGAAACCCGCGCCGCGCACCGACCATCAAGCAGGTGATCAAACCGGCGATCCCTGCATTGACGTGCACGACCGTGCCACCCGCGAAATCGATCACCCCCCACGTGTGAAAAAGGGCGCCCTCGCCTGCCCAGGCCATGTGGCAAATCGGCAGATAGGAGAAGATGAACCAGATCACGGAGAAAATCAGCATCCCGGAAAAACGCATGCGCTCGGCAAACGCACCGACAATCAGGGCTGGCGTGATGATCGCAAAGGTCATCTGAAAGGCCACAAACAGGGCTTCGGGGATGGTGCCGGAAAGGGAGTCTGGCGTGACGCCTTTAAGGAACAGTTTGCTGGTCCCGCCGATAAAGGCCTGCTGGCTACTCCCCTCGCCGCCGCCTTGGGTGAACGCCAGGCTGTAACCAAACGCCACCCAGATCAGGCTGATCACCCCTGCGATCGCCAAGCATTGGATGAACACCGAGAGCACGTTCTTGCTGCGAACCAGTCCGCCGTAAAACAGCGACAAGCCCGGCAAAGTCATGAAGAGCACAAGCGCTGTCGCGACGAGGATCCAAGCCGTGTCGCCGGCGCTCAGACTGGCGGTCACGTCGTCCGCGTGAGCGAGTGAGGCAGGCAGGAGGCTCAGTGCGAGTACCGAGCCGGCGAAGCGAGCCAACGAGAGTCGTGTGCCAACCGACCCTGACGCGAACCGTGCGCAGGCAAGTGCCATCGTTCGTAGTGAACGCATGCTTGAAAACTCCAGAAGGGTCCGCCTTCGCAGCATGGTACCGCAGTAGCCGGGAAGTGCTAGCGGGCCGGATCGAGACGGGAGTTGGCTATGCTATATCGTCAAACCCAACCCCTCATGCAGGAGCGATGCGGACGATGAGCGAGTTTACGAGTCATGCGAACCAGGCACGGATCGTGGCCGATTTGGTGATGCTGCCCGAAGCCTGTGAGGCTGAAGCGCTGGTCGTGTTTGCTACAGAGGGGGGCATTGGTGACGGTGCCGTGGCCAGTGTTGACGCTGCCGTAGGGGGCGTCATCGCCCGGCTCGCGACCGCCGGAGAGATCACGGGCAAGGCCTGTGAATGCGTGCCGATCCTTGCGCCAGCGGGCATCAAGGCAGGGCAGTTGTTGGTGGTGGGGCTGGGGAAACGCGAAGACCTCGACGCGGGTGTGGTCTATCGCGCGGCAGCCACAGCAGCAAAAGCGCTCGCGGCGCGGAAGCGGGGTACGGTGGCCTTCCTGCCAGACGGGGCCTGGTCGACACGGCAGCTTGAGCATGCGGTGGCTGGCGCCTGTGTGGGGATGGTGGGCCAGGACCTGTACCGCAAAGAGAAGAAACGCACGCGGTTTGGCACCACGATATGGCTGGCTGCTCCGCCCGATGCGGTCGACCGTGGCCACCAACTCGGTGATGGCATCAACCTCACCCGACGCCTTGTGAACCTCGCTCCGGAAGATATGTATCCGCAGGCTTTTGCCGAGGAGGCGTCTGCGGTTGCTGGACATCTCGGGATCGACATCGAGGTCTGGGACGAGAGGCGACTGGCGAAGGAAAACTGTGGTGCGCTGCTTGCCGTGTCTCGCGGGAGCAGTAGGCCTCCGCGACTGGTGATCATGCGTTATCGAGGTCCGGGGCGCCGGGACGGAAACCCCGAACTCGCGCTCGTGGGTAAGGGGGTCACCTTTGATTCAGGTGGTTTGTCGCTCAAGCCTGCCGACTCCATGATGGGCATGAAGTGCGACATGGCGGGCGCCGCCACCATGCTCGGGGCGATCGCCACCATCGCATCCATGAAACTACCGGTCGATGTGGTGGCTGCGATGGGCCTGGTCGAAAACATGACCGGTCCGGCCGCTTACAAAGTGGGCGACGTGCTGACCGCTCGTAATGGTGTGACGATCGAAGTCCACAACACCGACGCGGAAGGGCGGCTCGTGTTGGCCGACGTGCTCGATGTGGTGCGGGGCCTCGAGCCCGCCCGGATCATCGACGCAGCAACCCTGACTGGAGCCTGCATGGTGGCCCTTGGTCACGATGTGGCCGGCCTCTTCACCAATGATCAGGCCAGCTGTGATGCCGTGGTGGCTGCAGCCAAGGTCGCTGGCGAACCGGTCTGGCAGATGCCGATGTTTCGGCACTACGACGCACAGATCGAAAGCGATGTGGCTGATATCAAAAATGTTGGCGATGGCCGTTGGGGTGGCGCCATCACAGCGGCGAAGTTCTTGGAACGGTTTGTGGGGACCACGCCTTGGACGCACATCGACATCGCAGGCCCTGCTTTCGCGGATAAGCCGAAGCCGTGGAGCGATGGGGGCGGGACCGGTGTGATGGTGAGGTCGCTGGTGGAACTCGTTCGTGGCAGCCCGGAGGCGACGACGTAACGTTCCGCGGCGTGGGGCGTCGCTCGGGATGAGCCCCGGCCGTCTCGCCGGACGCTCGCCTTGGCCGTCCCTGGCCTCGGTTCGCTCGAAGGTGGCTGCGCTCTCGGCATCCTGCCTTCGCTGGCCACCTACGCCGTCGAGTCGGCTGTCGCTCGGGATGAGCCCCGGCCGTCTCGCCGGACGCTCGCCTTGGCCGTTCCTGGCCTC
>JBMTLP010000050.1:0-12032 GCA_049433245.1 Pirellulales bacterium | reverse complement strand
CCCAAAAAGCCGAGGTTCTTGGGGTTCGCCGAGCGCCGCATCCTGCGGCGGCAGGCTTTTTGCAAAGCCTGCCCACCTCCTGCCGCGAGCCTAAGAAGTTGGCGTAGCGGTACTATAATTCCCGAGAAAGAGAAGTCTCCTCGTGATCCTCCGCCTCCTGCGGCCACCTTTGAAGACGCAGCATGCTGTCCCGCTTCCTACCGTTGTTGTGCCTCGCCGGCGGCGTCCTTGCGCTCCCGCCTGCACGAGTGGCTGAGGCTGCTCCGGTTGCCCTGCCCGCTGAGCCCGACGCCGCGGCGGCTTCGTTTTTTGAAACGAAAGTTCGGCCACTCCTCGCGGCTAGGTGCCATGACTGCCATGCCGGCGACACGACCGAAGGAGGACTCCGGCTCGACAGCCTGCCCGCCATCTTGGCCGGCGGTGCCTCGGGGCCCGCAGCGGTAGCCGGTCAGGTCGATGGCAGCCTGCTGATCGCTGCCATTCGTCGAACGGCAGCCGCCCCCATGCCACCCGACGACCCCCTCTCAGCTGATGAGGTGGCCGTGCTTGAGGCCTGGGTGTCTCAAGGCATGCCCTGGAGTGGACCTGGCAGCGGTCGGGGAGACGACCCTTTGGCGATCCCTCACGACATGGACTCGCGGATTGCTGCCGCGCAAACGAATCATTGGTCGTTCCAGCAACCGCAACGGCATCAGCCGGTCGAGACACTCGACGCCTTCGACGCCGAAGTCCTGTCGCGGTGGAGTTCTCCGATCGACCGCTTGGTGCTACGCGACATGGCTGCAGCTGGCGTGAGCCCCTCCGCTCCCGCATCACCAGCTGTCCTCGTGCGTCGTCTGTGGTTTGACCTGACGGGTCTGCCGCCTCCAGCGAGTGAGGTCGACGCCTTCTGTGAAGATCCCTCCGATGCCGCCTACGCGAAGCTCGTGGAACGACTGCTGGCGTCTGCCGAGCACGCCAAACACTGGGCCAGGCGATGGCTCGATCTCGCCCGCTACGCCGACACGATGGGCTACGCGTTTGACGGACAGGAGAGCAACTACCCCTTCGCCTGGACCTATCGCGACTGGGTGGTCCGCGCCCTTCAGGCCGACATGCCCTACGACCGATTCGTCACGCTGCAGCTGGCGGCGGACCTCGTGGAACCGGCGGCAGAACCGGCAGACCTTGCCGCACTCGGCTTTCTCACCGTTGGTCGCACCTTTCTGGGCAACACCCACGACATCATCGATGACCGGATTGACCTCGTGACACGCGGCCTCATGGGCCTGACGGTGGCCTGTGCCCGCTGCCACGATCACAAATACGAGCCAGTTTCGACCGCCGACTACTACGCCCTGCATGGCATCTTTGCGAGCTGCACCATTCCTGAGGATCTGCCCGTCATCGGCGATCCGCCCCCTGGCCCGGACGCCGACGCGTTCGCGACCAAGATGAAGGAACTGCAGCAGCGGATCGAGGAACACACCCAGGCGGTGTATGAGCGGGCCACGCAAGAAGCGATCGCGCACGCCGGCGATTATTTTCTGGAGACCTCACGACCAAGACCGCGTGGCGCGGATGGCCGCACCCCCGTGCTTGATGATGGCTATGAGCTCCAACAACTTCTGATCGACCGTTTCACGCGAACCGTCACAGGCGCGGCAGACTCCCATCCGATTCTTGGCCTGTGGGTCAAGGTGCGGTCACTCGGCGACGAGACCTTTGCCGACTCCCTCCGCGCCATCCTCGCCACATGGGAACAAGATCCCGCGATCGCCGAGAGCGTGCACCCTTCGATCCGAGAGGAAATACTCTCCGCTCGGCCGGACTCCCCGCAGGCGCTGGCCGAGGCGTATGGGCGAGTCGTGGCGCGGGCTGCGGCGAGCGACAACACCCCGGAAGACACGCCTCAACTTGCTGAAGTCCGGACCTTGCTGACTGTCCCCGGCGCTCCCTTGGTGGTCTTGCCGGAAGAGGCGATGCGGGTGGCTCGCCGCGAAGAACGCACCGAGTTGAGGAAACGCAATCGCGACATCACGAGCCATCAAGCCACAGCCCTTGGTGGCCCGCCCCGCGCTATGGTCCTCCAGGATGCGTCGGTGCAGAACAGCCGTATTCTCCAGCGAGGCAATCCTGGCAGGCCGGGCGATGTCGTGCCCAGGCGGACCCCAACGGTGCTCGGCGGGCTGCCTGCAGCGGAGAACGCCAGCGGTCGACTGCAGTTGGCGGAAGCGATCACCTCTCCCGCAAACCCACTCACGCCGCGGTTGATCGTCGACTGGGCATGGCGTCATCACTTTGGCCAAGGACTGGTGGCCACGCCTGGCGATCTCGGCCTCCGCGGAGAGCCGCCCGTGCACGCCGACCTGCTCGATGACCTCGCGCGACGGTTTATCGACGAGGGTGCCTGGAGCCTGCGGTGGCTGCACCGGGAGATCGTGATGAGCCGCTGCTGGCAACAGTCCAGCGATCTGCGAGACGACCTCGTTGAGAAGGATCCTGAGAATACGCTCCTGGCCCGGGCCAACCGACAGCGACTCACCTGGGAGGCCTGGCGCGACAGCCTCGCCACGGCAGCGGGATCGCTCGACCTTTCCCATGACGGCGGCCCTGGGGTCGATCCACTCGCCGTGGAGAATCTCCGCGTGCGGTCGCTCTACGCCCGACTCGATCGTCAGGATGTGCCGGGGATGATGCGGATCTTCGACATCGCGAACCCCGACACGGCCGTCCACGTACGGACACAGACCACTGTGCCACAGCAATCCTTGGCGGTGCTCAACTCACCCCTGATGGTGGAGTCCGCACGCAGGCTCTCCGCTCGGGCCGCGCGGGAGGCGGGTGATGGCGGTGACGCGGCGTTTGTGGTGCAACTCTGGCGAGCGGCCCTCTCTCGCAACCCGACCGCCGATGAGGAAGCGGCGGCCGCTCAATGGCTCACTGCAGAAACTGAGGGAGACACGGGCGAGTTTGATCGTCATGCGCGGCTCGCCCAGGCCGTGCTGGCAACAGCGGAGTTTCAGGTCATCGACTAAACACCAGAGAGCCGTCATGCGTTGCCAACACACCACGACCACCTGCGATCCCCAACGGTTCTCGCGCCGCTCCATGCTCGCGCGGAGTGGCATGGGCCTGGGTTGGCTCGGCGCTGCGCACCTGCTCGCCGGTGAAGAGGCTGCCACGGCCGCATCGGCGTCATCATCTCTGGCGCCTCGTCCACCGCACTTCGCTGGCAAGGCCCGGGCTGTGATCCACATCTTTGCCAACGGAGGGCCGAGCCACCTCGACACCTTCGACCGCAAGGTGGCCCTCGAAACCTAAGCCGGGCGGGAGATTCCGGGCGCCCTCCCGACCGAGCGACGCACCGGCGCTGCCTTACCGTCTCCATTCACCTTCTCACGTCATGGCGAGAGCGGACTGGAAATCAGCGAGCTGTTTTCCTCGGTGGCCCGTCATGCGGACCGGTTGTGCGTGGTGCGAAGCATGCACGCGGATGTGCCCACCCACGAACCTTCACTGATGCTGATGAACTGCGGCGACGCTCGGCTGGTGCGGCCCGCCGCCGGCGCTTGGGTGACTTATGGGCTCGGCACAGAGAACCAAAATCTGCCGGGGTTCGTGGCCATGTGCCCTGGCGGCTACCCCATCAAAGGCACCGAGAACTGGCGGAGCGCCTTCCTGCCGGGGGCCTTCCAGGGCACGTATATCGACACCAACAAGCGGGCCGTCGATGAGCTCGTGCAGCACGTGCGGCACCCTGTGCTAAGTGCGGATGTGCAGAAGCGGCAGTTTGACCTGACGGCAGCACTCGACCGGCAGCATCTCGAATCGCGACAGCACGACCCACTGCTCGAGGCGCGGCTGGCATCGATGGAACTCGCTTGGCGGATGCAGTCTGAGGCCGGTGATGCCTTTGATGTGACACGTGAGCCGAAGCATGTGCTGGATCGTTACGGCGACGGCGTGCAAGGACGACAGATGCTCATCGCGCGGCGACTGGTGGAGCGAGGCGTGCGGTACGTACAGGTCTGGCATGGTGCAGGCCAGCCCTGGGACAGCCACGAACACATCGAGAAAAACCATCGGCGGCTCGCAGGTGAGTGCGACCAAGCGATTGGAGCATTACTCGACGATCTCGTGGGTCTTGGCCTGCTGGAGAGCACGCTTGTGCTCTGGGGTGGCGAGTTTGGCCGCACTCCGACGGTTGAACTTCCGAACGATGCCGGCGTTTCCGTGGCGAGTGGACGCGACCACAACCATCACGGCTTCACGGTGTGGATGGCGGGAGGGGGCGTGAAGGGGGGATACGTTCACGGTGCCACCGATGAGTTTGGTTTCAAAGCGGTTGAGAATCGGATGCACGTGCACGATCTACAAGCGACGATGCTGCACCTTCTCGGACTCAACCACGAGCGGCTGACGTACCGTCACAGCGGCCGCGACTTCCGATTGACCGACATTCACGGCAACGTGATCAGCGATCTGCTGGCATAGCCTGGGCAACGCGGAGTCGCCTGAGCAACTGCTGCACCGCCTCAGCCGGATCGGCAGCCTTCGTCACGCTCGCCCCCACCGCAATTCGTGACAACCCGAGGACGACCAGTTCTTCGATACGGTCTGCCGAGATGCCACCGATGGCGAAGGCTGGCAGTTCGATGCTCCGCGCCACATCCTGGAGAAAGTTGCGTGGCGCGAACGCTGCAAAGGCTTTGGTGTCGCTGGGAAAGCAGGGGCCCACACCGATGTAATCCGCCGCATCGCGAACGGCTGCCTCGGCTTCAGCGAGCGTATGTGCCGTGCGTCCGATGAGCTTTGCCGATCCGACAATACGCCGTGCGGCGAGCACAGGCAGGTCGTCTTCACCGAGGTGAACACCATCGGCGGCCGCTGCCACCGCAATGTCGGGGCGGTCGTTGATCACGAGCAGGGCTCCGTGGCGGCGGGCGGCAGCAACGGCTGCAATTGCCCGCTCCAGCAGGGCTGCGTCGCCGAGCTTTTTATCCCTCAGCTGAATGAGGCCCGCCCCAGCCGCAGCCACCGCAGCCACCTGCCGGCCGCACGCATCCGCCGACTCGCCGCCATCAACCAGCACGCACAGCTGGGAAAAACCCAGCCGATCACGCCTCGAAAGAGGGGTTTTTCGGGTCATCATTCCTCTGGAGATGGGCCGCGGCGGTCCCTACACTCCGGTCCCCCGGAAGGACCGTGGACTCATGAACCTCGTGCGACGTTCTACGCTGCTGTGGCCCGGCCTGCCATGGCTATGGCTCCGTGGGAGTCGCGCAGGGCTGCTCGTCGCCGTCGCGTTCGCCATCGTACTCGACACGGCGATCGTCTCGACATGGGTCTGGACAGACCTCGTCGACGCCGAAGTGGCGATTGGACTGTGGGCGGCGGCGGCAGCGGTCTGGCTCCTGGGAACCGTCTCGGCCTTGTCCGCCTTTCCCCCTCCCCTTCAGCTCACGCAGGACGCTGCAACCGAAAAGATGTTCGTGGAGGCGCGAGACGCCTACCTGGCTCACGATTGGCTCACAGCTGAAACCAAGTTGCTGGCCCTGCTAACTCTCCGCCCGATCGACGGCGAAGCCCAACTGCTGCTGGCGTCGCTGCTGAGGCGTGTGGGCCGCACCCAGGAAGCAAAAAAGGCGCTAGCCAAACTTGCCCGCAGCGATACTGGACTGCGATGGCACTCGGCCGTGCTCCGCGAGCAGAAACTCCTTGAGCAAGCCGTCGATGAGCCGCCGAGCGGATCGGCTTTGCCTCTGTCGAGCGACACAAGCCGCCCTACCACGAGTGGCCAGCAGGCTGCTGAAACGCCAACTGGCCCCGCCGCATCTCCACGGTCCAATGTGCGATCGGCGGCCTAACACACCCGAAAACGGGCGTGGAAACCGCTCGCGAGCAGTTCGGCAAGACACCGCCGGCCAAGACGCGTACAATTCTCGATGTTGAACTCTTGTCGCACCCAAGCGGCAGTTTGGCCGCGGTTTGCCCTGCGGCGTAGAGTTCCCCGATACCCCGCCATGGGCGTATCGGGATTCCGACTTTTCATGGGGAAACGACCTTCCATGTACGAACGATTCACCGACCGAGCTCGGAAAGTGATGCAGCTGGCCAATCAGGAGGCGCAGCGGTTCAACCACGAGTACATCGGCACGGAACATGTTCTGCTCGGCCTGATCAAAGAAGGCAGCGGTGTCGCGGCCAACGTGCTGAAGAACCTCGACATCGACTTGCGGAAGATCCGCATGGAGGTGGAGAAGCTCGTGCAGAGCGGGCCCGACATGGTCACGATGGGGAAACTTCCCCAGACGCCACGAGCGAAGAAGGTCATCGAGTACTCGATGGAGGAGGCCCGGAACCTCAACCACAACTACGTCGGCACGGAGCACATCCTGCTGGGTCTGCTCCGCGAGCAGGAGGGCGTGGCAGCCCAGGTGTTGATGAACCTCGGCCTGAAGTTGGAAGACGTTCGCGAAGAAGTGCTCAACCTTCTCGGCCATGGCATGGACGAGGGAGGGGAGCGGTCTGGCATGGGAGGCCGCGCCACCGCAGGTGCGGGCGCTGGTGGTGGGGGCGCCGAGGGCGCTCCGAAGGGCAGCAAGAGCAAGACCCCTGCCCTCGACAGCTTCGGTCGCGATCTCACCGAACTGGCCAAGCAAGGCAAACTCGACCCTGTGATCGGCCGCGAACGAGAAATCGAACGCGCGATCCAGATTCTCTGCCGCCGCACGAAGAACAATCCCGTACTGCTCGGTGAAGCAGGCGTGGGCAAGACCGCGATTGTGGAGGGCTTTGCCCAGCGGGTCGTTGATGGCAACGTGCCGGAGTTGCTCGCCGATCGCCGGATCGTGGTCCTCGACCTCGCGATGATGGTGGCCGGCACCAAGTACCGCGGTCAGTTTGAGGAGCGGATCAAGGCGGTCATGAACGAAGTCCGTCGCGTGAAGAACACAATCCTCTTCATCGACGAACTGCACACCCTCGTCGGCGCGGGGGGAGCGGAAGGAGCCATCGATGCCTCCAATGTGCTCAAGCCCGCGCTCGCCCGCGGCGAGATCCAGTGCATCGGTGCCACCACGCTCGACGAGTACCGCAAGTACATCGAGAAAGACTCGGCCCTCGACCGGCGATTCCAGATCATCATGATCGAGCCGGCAACGAAGAGTGAGGCTGTTGAAATCCTCAAAGGTCTTCGCGACCGCTACGAGAGCCACCATCGTGTGACGATCACCGATGAGGCCGTTGAAGCCGCCGTTGAACTCTCCAGCCGCTACATCACTGGCCGCTGCCTGCCCGATAAGGCTATCGACGTGATCGACGAAGCTGGTGCTCGCGTCCGCCTCAAGGGGATGACGAAGCCGCCGGATCTCAAAGAGATCGACGAAGAAGTTGAGCGACTCAATAAGGAAAAAGAAGAGGCTGTCGCCAATCAAGACTTCGAGAAGGCTGCGGCCCTCCGCGACCAGGCCGACAAGTTGAAGAAGAAGAAGCAGACGATGACCAAGGACTGGCGGGAAAAGAGCCGCGAGGCCGACGGTGTCGTCGACGAAGAGGTGGTCGCCGAAGTTGTTTCCAAAATGACCGGGATTCCGCTGACCCGTATGTCGACGGAAGACACGAAGCGTCTGATGGAGATGGAGGCCGAACTTCACAAGCGGGTGGTTGGCCAAAACGAGGCGATCAAGAGCATCTCGAAGGCGGTCAGGCGGAGCCGTTCAGGCCTCAAGGATCCGAAGCGACCCACTGGCTGTTTTATCTTCGCTGGTCCAACCGGCGTCGGTAAGACGCTGCTCGCCAAGGCCCTCGCTCAGTTCATGTTCGGTGACGATGAGGCGCTCATCCAAGTCGACATGAGTGAATACATGGAGAAGCACAACGTCAGTCGACTCATCGGTGCACCTCCGGGCTACGTCGGTTTTGAAGAGGGGGGCCAGCTCACCGAAAAGATTCGACGCCGTCCTTACTCGGTGGTCCTGCTCGACGAGATCGAGAAGGCGCATCCCGATGTGTTCAACATGCTGCTGCAGGTCATGGAAGAGGGTCGGTTGACCGACTCGTTCGGGCGGAATGTCGATTTCCGTAACGTGATCCTGATCATGACCACGAATGCAGGGGCCGAGGCGATCAAGAACGAGTCGGCCTTTGGCTTCCAGAAGCCCGACGACGATGCCAGCTACGAGAGCATGAAAGGCCGCGTCAACGAGCGAATTGAAAAGGTCTTCCGACCCGAGTTCATCAACCGTGTCGACGACATCATCATCTTCCACCACCTGACCGTGGAGGACCTCAAGGAAGTCATCGACATCGAGTTGGCCAAGGTCCGTGAGCGGCTTGCCGAGCGGGGACTGCAACTCGAACTCACCGAAGAAGCCAAGAAGTTCCTCATCAAGAAGGGATCCGACACCGACTTCGGCGCTCGTCCGCTGCGTCGAGCCCTCGAGAACTACATCGAAGACCCGGTCAGCGAAGAACTGCTCAAGGGCGAGTTCATCGGCAAGGACACGATCCAGGTCGACGCCATCGAGGTTGCGGGCAAGAAGCAACTGGTCTTCAAAGGCCTCGTGACTGCAGAGCCGGTTCCTGCCGGCCCCGCGGAAGACGACGACACCGCCGAAGGTTGATAAAGGCGTGTGAGCGGTACGACGGTTTGCCGGGGAGGAGTGGTACGCTGTGAGCATGACTTCAGCATCCACCTCCCCTGTCACCCGCCCGTCGTTTATCGCACGCCTTGCCGCGCGGCTGACAAGCAACGACCTGATTGCGGCAGCGGCTGTACTCACGCTGATCGCTTGGGGTGTGCTCGTGCTAACGGGGCAGGGTTCGCCCACTGTCTCGCTCGGACCGTTCGATCCTTCGGTTCGACTCGGTGGTCCGCCGCTCACGATAGCCGATCTGCCGCTCGTGGTGATGCTCTTGGTGGGTGGCATCCCGCTGGTGCTTGGCCTGCTCCAGGACTTGTTCCGTGGACAGTTCGGCTCTGACCTGCTGGCAGGCATCTCGATCGTGACGAGCGTGCTGCTTGGCGAGTATCTCGCCGGTGTGCTCGTGGTGCTCATGCTGTCTGGCGGCGAAGCGCTCGAGGCCCGCGCTATCAGCCGTGCAGGCGACGTGCTTCAAGCGCTCGCCAAGCGCATGCCGACGGTCGCCCACCGACGCGGCGAGGGAAGGCTGGTCGACATCCCCTTGGCAGACGTCTGCGTGGGCGATGTGATCACGATCCTCCCGCACGAGATCTGTCCGGTTGACGGTACCGTCGTCGCGGGCCACGGCTCGATGGACGAGAGTTATCTCACCGGTGAGCCCTACCACATGGCCAAGGCACCCGGGTCGGCAGTGCTCTCCGGTGCGATCAACGGCGAAGCGGTGATCGAAGTCCGCTGCGATCGGGTAGGGGCGGACAGCCGCTACGCCAAGATCATGCAGGTTCTCGCCGAGAGTCAGCAGACCAAGCCTCGGCTGCGAAGGTTGGCCGACATTCTCGGCGGGCTGTACACGCCGCTGGCGGTGGCGATCGCTGCCGCCGCGTGGTGGGTGTCGGGCAGCCCAACAAGATTCTTGGCGGTTTTGGTGGTGGCCACGCCCTGCCCGCTGTTGATTGGAATCCCCGTGGCGATCATCGGGGCGGTCTCATTGGCTGCCAAACGCGGGATCGTGATTCGTGATCCGGCGATTCTCGAGCGGCTCGATACCTGTCGCATCGCGATTTTCGACAAAACCGGCACGCTCACATACGGGGCCCCGCAGGTCACCGAGGTTCTGCCCATCGGTAACCACGATACCGATGACGTGCTCTCCGCCGCTGCTGCCCTCGAGTCCTACTCAAAGCATCCGCTGGCCGGTGCCGTGCTCGATGCGGCGAAGGCGCAAGGACTCGTCGGTTGCGCGGTCGAGGAAGTTGCGGAAAAGCCGGGAGCAGGCCTGACCGGTCACGTCGCTTACCGCAGTGGCACGGGCAGCCGACAGGTCAGCATTACCAGCCGCAAGAAGTTGGTTGAGACTGCTCCTGCCGAGGCTGCCAAGCTTCCGCCGACGGCGGGTGGCCTGGAGTGCGTGGTGCTCTTCGGCGGCCAACTCGCCGGCGTGCTTCGCTTCCGCGACACGCCCCGCCCCGACGGCAAACTGTTTGTGCAGCACCTGGGTCCAGATCATCAGTTTGATCGGGTGATGCTCGTCTCCGGCGATCGTGAAAGTGAAGTTCGCTGGCTGGCCGAGTCCGTGGGCATCACAGAGATCCATGCCAGCATCCAACCCGAGGGCAAGTTGCGGCTCGTCGAACAGGCCACCGCGTCTGGCCCCACGCTGTTTGTCGGTGACGGCATCAACGATGCCCCGGCCCTGGCTGCGGCGACCGTGGGCGTAGCCATGGGTGTCGCCAGTGATGTCACCAGTGAGGCCTCCGGGGCTGTCATCATGGACACCACGCTCGAGCGGGTCGACGAACTCCTGCACATTGGGCGTCGCTTCCGGTTGATTGCCCTGCAGACGGCCATCGGGGGCATGGCGGTCAGCCTCATTGGGATGGCCTTCGCCTCAGCCGGCTACCTACCGCCCACAGCAGGAGCGCTCGTACAGGAAGCGATTGATCTTGTCGCGGTCGCCAACGCCCTCCGCGTCTCTTGGCGTCCAGGCAGCCTCACCGACTACGCCCGGTAGGCCGCAGCTCCAGTTCGCGGCACACCGCCCATTGAGCGGGCGATCATGCCGGACCTAACAGACCGTTCGTGTGCCCTCGCACCAACCTTGGTCGCACGAGTATGCTAGAGCTGTTCGGTCTTTGTTTCCGGGGAGGATTCCATGCCTGCTGCCACCAGTCGTCGACGTTTTCTTGCCGCTTCCACCGCCACCGCATCCGTGTTGCTGACCGCGCCGCGGGCTTCGGCACGAGCCCTCGGAGCCAATGACCGCGTCCGTATCGCCGTGATTGGCCTGAATGGACGCGGGCAATCACATCTCGGTGGCTTTCGTGGACTCGACAACGTGGAGATCGCCTACGTCGTTGACCCTGACGAGACAGTCCTGGGCCGCACCCTCGACTCGCTGAAGAAGAACTCGGGCGACGGGGGCTTCACGACCAAGGGTGAAAAAGACATCCGCAAGGTGCTCGAAGACAAGAATGTCGACGCCATCTCGGTCGCCGCTCCTAACCATTGGCACTCGCTGATGACGATTTGGGGCGCCCAGGCCGGCAAGCATGTCTATGTTGAAAAGCCAATGAGCCACGACGTGGTCGAAGGACGGATCGCGTTGGAGGCAGCCAAGAAGTACGGCGTCGTGGTGCAACATGGCACGCAGCGACGCAGTGATGCCGGCATCGCTGGCCTGCACGCAGCCCTCAAAGACGGAACGCTTCCGCGGCTGAAGATCGCCTACGGCTACTGCTGCAAGCCGCGCGGTTCGATCGGCACGAAACCCGACGGAGAAGCACCGGCCAACTTGGACTGGAGCCTCTGGAAGGGGCCCGCAGTGCTCGAGCACTACAATCCGAACCTCGTGCACTACAACTGGCACTGGTTCTGGAAGACTGGCAACGGTGACCTCAACAACCAAGGCACGCACCAACTCGACGTCGCCCGCTGGGCGATCGACGATGACCAGACACATCCCGTGAGAACCGCAGCCCTCGGTGGCCGGTTTCAGTGGGATGATCAGGGGGAAACTCCCAACACAATGTTTGCCATGGCCGAGTATCCCAACGGCCAGATGGTGCTCTTCAATGTTCGCAACGTGAACTACGAAGGCTACAAGCATGAAGTGATCAACGAGTACTACCTTGAAGACGGCAGCGTGATCACTGGCGAAGGCCGCTACAAGATTCGACGCCCCGGCAGTGATCGCTTTGAGGATCTCGACATCAAGCCTGGCCATGTCACACCCGGCGGCAACTGGCAGAGTTTTGTGACAGCGGTTCGCGAAGGCGACCCAACTCTGGCCAATGGCAATGCCTCTGACGCGCACTACGGCTGCGTACTCGGCCACCTGATGAACAACTCGTACCGGCTTGGAGAAAAAGTGCCGTTCAACGAGAAAGCCTGCCGCTTCGGCGACTC
>JBMTLP010000049.1:0-12066 GCA_049433245.1 Pirellulales bacterium | reverse complement strand
GATCGAAGACGTCACCCGGATGGCGCAGTATGAGGTCAACGCGCCCGACCTAGCTGAAGTGGCGGTCGACGGCTTAGTGACTGCAACCGATCAGGGGGATGGGCCAGCCCGCTGCGGAACCGTTGCCGTGATGGTTCGCTACCAGAGCCATGTTGGCGTTTTCCGAGGCACAACGCCGCTCAAGACGGACCCAGGGCTGATTCCTGCGACGGAGTCGTTTGCTAGGAACTTTGTGGATGAGCAGGTGCTCGCCCACCTGCGAAAACTTGGCCTGCCTCCTTCTCCGGTGGGCGATGACGCCACCTTCCTCCGGCGGATCACGATCGATATCGCCGGACGACTGCCCACAGCGGAAGAAACTGCGGCCTTCCTCGCCGACGAGGAAGCCGACAAACGCGATCGGCTGATCGATCGCCTGCTCGACTCTGAAGACTACGCGCACAACTTCGCGACGAAGTGGTCTGCGATTCTGCGAAACAAGCGGGCCGGCGGCGAGATTCATCGTCACGGCAGCTATGCCTTCTACGACTGGATTCGGCAAAGTATCGCCGAAAACAAGCCCTACAGTGAGTTTGTTCGCGACATCATCACCGCCACCGGTGAGGCGAGCGCCAACCCTGCTGTGATCTGGTATCGCCAGGTGTCTGACATCAACCAGCAGGTTGAAGACGCATCCCAACTGTTTCTCGGCCAGCGGTTGCAGTGTGCTCGATGTCACCATCATCCGTTCGAGAAGTGGGGCACGGACGACTACTTCGAACTCGCCGCTTTCTTTTCGCGAGTGGGTCGCAAGGGTGGGCTTCAGCCGGGTGAAGATCGGCTGTTCCACAATCGAGGCGTTGCCACCGCCAATGGCCCGAAAGGCACCCACAAGGCTGCCGTGCTCGGAGCAGAGCCAGGGGAGATGCCCATCGACACTGACCCGCGGCAGGAACTGGCCGACTGGATGGTGGCACAAGACAACCCGTTCTTCGCTCGCTCTCTCGTGAACCGCTATTGGAAACACTTCTTCGCTGTGGGGCTGGTTGAACCGGAAGACGATATGCGGGTGACCAACCCCGCAACCAACCCGGAACTGCTCGATGCTCTGGCGAAGGCGTTCGCGGAGCAGGGCTACGACATGAAGTGGCTGGTGCGGACGATCTGTCGCTCGACGACATATCAGCTTTCTGCCGTGCCGAATGACTACAACACCGAAGATCGGCAGAGTTATTCGCGGTTCTTCGCCCGACGTCTTCCAGCCGAGATCGCCCTTGACGCCATCGATGTGCTCACGGGAAGCCAGACGAGTTTTGCGGGAACCCTGCCGGGCACTCGTGCGGTGGAGTTGCCAGATCCGAACTTCGACAACTACTTCCTGACGGTTTTTGGTCGTCCGAATGCGGACAGCGCCTGTGAGTGTGAGCGAGGATCGGAGGCGAACCTCGCTCAGAGCCTGCACCTGATCAACTCTGCAGACATCCTGGGCAAGCTCTCGGGGAGCCGAGCCTCAAGTCTCGCGGAGGATGCGGCAACGTCGACGGCCGACAAGGTCGACCAGGTCTATATGGTCGCGCTGTCGCGGCATCCGTCCCCGGAAGAGACGGCGGAGATTGAGGCCTATCTTGCCGAGCGGACTGACCGGGCGAAGGAAGCCTGGGAAGACGTCGTCTGGTCATTGCTCAACACCAAAGAGTTCCTCTTCAACCATTAGTGGAGTGCGTGCATGACCACCTCGTCTTCGCGGAGGGCGGCCCGTGCCTGGTGGCGTTGCGGCTCAGTCATCGAGGGCCAGACGTTGTCCGTTTGGCTGCTGGCCCTGATGAGCCTGATCGTGAGCCTCGCGGTGCCTGTCCCGCAAGCGGCCGCTGAGTTGCCTGAACCGCTGCTGACGGTGATCGCGCCGCCGGGCGGCAGGCAAGGTGAAAGTGTCGAGGTGGTGTTGGCGGGGGAAGACCTCGACGAGGCCACCGCCTTGATGTTTTCTCATCCGGGCATCTCAGCTGTGCCGGTGATGGCTGCGGCAACCGAGTTTGATCCCGAGCCCAAGCCTTTGGCGGGCAAACTCACGGTCACGATTGCGGCTGATGTGCCGCCCGGCATCTATGAGGCGGCCGCGGTTGGGCGATTTGGCGTGAGCAGCCCGAGGCGGTTTATGGTCGGCCGCTCGCCAGAGTTTCTCAAGGCAGGGCCGATCCATGCTGCCGACACGGCGATGCCCGTGCCGCTCGACACGGTCGTCAACGCCACCGCAGACGCGAATGCAGCGGATCACTACGCGGTGGAGTGCCAGGCGGGGCAGCGTGTGCACGTTGAACTGTGGGCCAATCGCATCGATTCCCGCATCGACCCGCTCGTTGAGATTCGTGGTCCAGACGGACGATTGGTGGAAGTCGCGGTCGATGCTCGGCATGGCGATCCTGCGCTCGATTGGACGCCCGTGGTGTCTGGTCGTCATGTGGTTCGTGTGCATGATCGCTACGCCCGCGGCGGTGGAGAGTTTTTCTACCGGCTTGGCCTGTCGACGGGGCCGGTTGTGGTGGCGGTTTTTCCTGCTGCCGCAGAGCCCGGCCAAGCGTCCACCATCACGGTGATGGGGCGGGGGCTCGGCGAAGGGGCCGTGCCGATGCCAGACGACGATGGGCGAGGCCTTGAACAGAGGGAAATCAACATCGACCCCAGTCAGATCGGTTTCGATGATCCGGCCACACCTCAGGGGCGCTTGCTGGCTCCGCGGGATGCTACAGCGGATCTCGTGCCGCTCCGCGGAGGGCTGTTTGATGAATTGCCCAGTCCCCCCACGGTACTGCAGGTGGATCTCGATGTGGTGCCGGAGGTGGAGCCAAACGACACTGAGGATCAGCCGCAGTTGGTGCCCAAGCCGGCTGCAATTGCGGGCCGCTTCCACCCGCGTGGCGATCGGGACTGTTTTGCCTTTGAGGCGGCGGCAGGTGAGGTCATCTCGCTTGATCTTTTTGCGAGGCGGCTAGGCAGCGAGAGCGATGCGGCCTTGAAGGTGGAGCGACTGGCGTTTGATGAGAACGGCGGTGTGACCGCGCATGAGGTCGCGTTTGCCGATGATGGGCCACAGGAGTTTCAGGGCGCGATGGTGGATCGACCGTCGCTTGATCCGCAGATCACCTTTACGGCCGAGACGTCGACCACGTATCGCGTGACGGTGAAGGATCTCGCCGTCGATTCGGTGGCGAGTCCAGCGGCAAGTTATGTGTTGGCGATCAGGCCACCCGCCCCCAACTTTGAAATGCTGGCGCTGGTCGCCCGGCCAGATCGTGGTGATGCAAACAAACTCACACTCAGTTCTCCATCGCTCGCCGCGGGAGGCACTGTGGCGGTCGACGTGCTTGTGGTACGGCAGGATGGATTCGCGGGTGATGTAACGGTCACGGCGGAAGATCTTCCGGAAGGAGTGACGGCCGTGCCCGTGGTGATCGCTGGAGGGTCCCGGCGGGGTGTGATCGTGCTGCAGGCAGCGGATGATGCCAAGCCTATTGAGCAGGAGATCCGACTGCTCGGCAGGGCCACTGTGGGAGACGCCGAGGTGGTGAAAGTGGCGAGTGCAGCCACCCTTCGCTGGAAGGTGCCTAACGCCAACGAGCCACAGTTAGTTCGGCAGTCGGATACCGTCCGCGTGGCAGTGACGGCGGACGCAGCCCCGGTCACACTGCGGCCCCAGCAAGCCACGACCTGGGAGACTGCTCGTGGCGGTAAGCTTTCGATTCCGATCGACGTGATCCGCAGGCCCGGAGTGAAAGGGCCGTTGTCGCTCACGCCTCTCGCGTATCCCGCGGAAATGAAACTTCCCGACGCCTTGAAGGTGCCCGAGGTGAAGTTCGAAGAGCCGCAACTCGCGGAAGGGGAAACAACGCCCCCTCCTGCAACGGGCTCCGTGGCTGTCGATGTTGAACCTGGGGTGGCGCCGGGCACCTACACGGTGGCTCTACAAGGCGTTGCCAAGTACGCCTTCTCTCGCAATCCAGAGGCAGCAGCACGGGCCAAGGCCGACCTCGAGCGCATGACGGCAACCGCTCAGCAGCGGTCGCAGGTTGTTGAGACTTCCAAGGCGGCGTTGGCAGCGGCAGAGAAAGTGGTTGCCGATGCCCAGGCCGCCGGTGGTGAGCCTCCTGCCGAGATGGTCGCCGCACGAGATGCCGCACAACAGGCGGTGGATGAAGCAGAAGCATCCTTCAAGGCTGCTGAAGAAGAACGGGGCCGACGAGAGAAAGCCGCAACGGATGCTGCCGCGGCCTCCGCTGCCAAAGACATCGATGTGCCCGTGCTGCTCCCGCCGATTACGGTCGTGGTGGCCGATGCTCCCGTGTCGATGTCGACGAACGCTGACGACGCAGCCGTTGCCGCAGGAGCGGGAGGTGAGTTGAAGATTGCCGTTGAGCGAAAGTATGGCTTTGCCGGACCCGTCACGATCGAGGCGGTGGCTGCCTCACCCGTGGAGGGCCTTGGACTCGCCGTCGCCACGGTGGCTGCCGAGGAGAGCGAAGCCGTCG
Source organism: Pirellulales bacterium (assembly GCA_049433245.1). Classification (GTDB taxonomy): domain Bacteria; phylum Planctomycetota; class Planctomycetia; order Pirellulales; family UBA1268; genus M30B53. Next base: position 7,564 of record JBMTLP010000049.1, on the reverse strand, counting down.
TGGCGGTGACCACCACGGAGGCCACACCGCCAGGAACCCACACTGTCACACTCAAAGGCAAGGTGAGCTTCCACGACAGGGAGGTTGCGTTTGAGCGGCAGGTGCCGCTGATTGTCTCTGCCCGAGCCCAGGAGTCTCCGCAACCATGACCTTCATCGTCCTGCCCCCGCACCTCCCTCACCGAACCTGGGGCTCGCTGGCTGCCTGTGGAAAAAGCCATCAACGGTCTTTTTCCACTTGGGCGACGCCGCCAAAAGCCGAGGTTTTTGGGGGGCGCGAAGCGCCGTGTCGTGCGGCGGCAGGCTTTTTCCACAGCCTGCGAACGCTGTCGGCGTTTTTCGTTGCTGTCGCCGGCGTGCTTGCTCCGCATGCCGTGCGCGCGGAGGGGGAAGGCCTGCCTGTGTCAGCCATCGAGCGTGATACCGCCGTCCGGTATCAGGACGAGATCGTGCCGATGCTGTCGGCCAACTGCACCGCGTGTCACAACGAAAAAGTGACCGAAGGCGGGCTCTCTATGGACACGCTGGAGAGGATCATCGCCGGCGGCGACTCCGGTCCTGGGGTGGTGGCGGGCAAGTCGGCAGAGAGCCTGCTGTTTCTCAGAGCGGCGCACCGGCTGGATGATGCGATGCCTCCCGAAGACAACGGCGTAGGGGCGGTGAACCTGTCGCCCGAGCAACTTGGGCTCTTGCAGCGTTGGATCGATGAGGGCGCTGAGGCTGGTCCGTTGGCGATGCGTCCTGTGGACTGGAGGCCACTTCCGCCTGGAGTGGGAGGGGTTTTGGCTGTGGCTCTTTCCGGCGACGGCCGTGTGACGGCGGCAGCACGTGGTGGGCGAGTCACGCTCTACGACACGCGATCTGGTGAACCGCTCACGCCTGCCGCTGCTGACACAGTCGCGGGTTCAAGTCTGATTGATCCCACGCTCGTGCAGCCGGAAGGTGACGTCAGCGGCTTGGCTCACGCCGACGTGGTCACATCGATGGCGTTTTCACCGGTTGCAGACCTCGTGGCGACCGGGTCCTTCCGCACCATCAAGCTCTGGGCGAGGAACCCCGCGGGGAAACTCGCTGACATTCCGGGGTCGGGCGGCGGGGTGCTGCTAGGCGTGGCGCAGACCCCAGCGACCATCGCGGCAATTGGCTTGACGGACGGCCGCTTGGCGGTGGCGGATGTTTCATCACCGCAGATCGCTGAGAGCCTTCGCATCCTGGGGAATCCGGGCCCTGCGGCAGTGGCTGGGGTACTCTCGGCGGATGGTTCCACTCTCTATGTTGCCTCCTCCGACCATGCGGTGACAGCATATCGAGTGGGGGATGGAGAGGTGCTGGGGCGGGTGCAGCGGCCGATGGCGATGAGTTCGCTTGGCCTTACGATGGGAGAGAGTCAACTCATCACGGCGGAGGCTGATGGTGTGGTGCGTTGCTGGAAACTTCCACTGCCACCGCCGGCAGAGAATGCCGCACCAGCCGAACTGGTCCGCGAGATCGCTGGAGCGACATTCCCTGTTGCGGCGATCCGCGAGGTACCCGGGCTCTCGGGCCATGTGGTTGCCGGGTGCGGTGATGGGGTGGCTCGGTTGTGGAACATGGCGGATGGCGGCAACGTGCGAGAATTCCAGCACGGTGGGGTGGTCCTGTCGCTGGATGTGAATGGCGACGGCACACGTCTGGCCACGGTCGGAGGTGTGCCTGGCGTGAAACTGTGGAACCTTGCTGATGGCACGCTGGTTGCCCACACCCAGGGGGATCACGAAATCGCCGATCGGTTGGCAGCCCTCGATGCCGACTTGCGTGTGCTGGGCCAGGACACAGACCACGGGAAAGCTCAGGTGACGGCGGCGGAAGAGGCCAAAACGAAGGCTGCCGAAGAACTCAAGCAGATGCAGGAAAAGCTTGCTGCTGCGGAAAAGGATGCGAAAGAAAAAGCGGATGCCTCTGCGGCGGCCGTGGCTGCTCGCGAAGAGGCAGATCGCACGGCGGCAGGAGCCGTGGCCGCGGTTCCGTTAGCAGAGTCCTCCGTTGAGGCGGCGAAGGCGGTGGTCGCGGAAACAACGGCTGCCGCTGAGGCTGCCGCCGTGAGCCGAGAAAGTTTCGCCAAGGCGATCGATGGGGCTGCTGATGCAGCCGAGGCATTGAAGCCGCTTGATGCAGCGGTGGCGGCGGCGACCGCGGCGAAGGACGCGGCTGCGGCGGCCGTGGCTGCGGCCGAAGCGCAGGTGCAACGGGCCAAGGCTCGCGTCGAAGAGACCATGAAGATGGTCGAGGAGCAGAAGAAGGCAGAGTCGACCGCCAGCGATGCGGCCAAAGCCTCTGAAACGGCGCTGACTTCGGCTCGCCGCGACCATGAGTTCGCAACGACGCAGGTGACTCGGGCCGAGGAAGCGGTGCCACAGCGGCAGGCCGAGCTCGCTGCTGTTGAAACCAAGCGAACGGAAACCGAAGCCTTGCGGACTGAGGTTGCCGAGTCGCAACCTGCGTCGATGCGGCCGTTTGTCAGCGTGAGCTTCCATCGTGACGGACGCCGGTTGGCCTGCCTCGATTCCGAGGGAAGTGTGCTGGAGTGCGGTGGGCTGGATGGTCTCCCGCGGCGGCGGATGCGAGTTTCGGATGGCGCTGTGTCGCTGACGGCTACAGCGGATCATCGCTTGCTGGTCTGCGGTGGTCCCGACTTTGCCTCGGTGTGGGATGAGCGGGAGCGGTGGACGCTGCTCCGCACAGTTGGTGGCGAGCGGCTTCCGCCAGCGATGGACGACGATCCTGCCGGTCCGCCTGTTGACTCAGTGCAGGCGTTGGCCTTTTCCCCCGATGGAACACTTGTTGCCTCGGGGAGCGGCCGCGCGAGCCGCGGTGGAGAAATCAAACTCTGGAAAGTTGACGACGGGTCGCTCGTGCGAAACTTTGATCAGCCTCACTCCGACACGGTGGTGTCGCTGGCTTTTTCACGCGACGGTGTTTCGCTTGCGTCGGGTGGCACCGATCGACTGGCCAAGATGCATGATGTGGCGACTGGGGCAGCGGTCAAGAGTTTCGAGGGACACACTGGGCATGTGCTGGGCGTTGCCTGGCAAGCCAATGGCCGACGCTTAGCGACCGCGGGGGCCGACAACGTCGTTAAGGTCTGGGACGTCACCTCCGGCGAACAGCAGCGGACGATTGGTGGTCTTGGGCGTGAAGTAACCGGCGTGCGGTTTCTCGGTGAGGGAGAAGAGATTGCAGCCACGTCGGGTGACGCGACCGTCCGCGTGTTCAATGCGGCCTCTGGCGGCGAGGTGCGTCGCTTGCAGGGAGCGGGAGATTTTGTGCAGTCGCTGGCGGTCGCTGGAGGAACGCTCGCGGCCGGCAGTCAGGACGGCCGCATGCTGATCTGGGCAGTGGAGAATCCACAACCCCTGCATACCCTTGAACCTTCACCGGCTGAATAAGCGAGGCGGCAGCCAGCTGCTCATTACGTTGTTCGCGGTCGCAAGCACTTAATTCAGTTCGGCGATCGGTTGATGCTCGACGAGGAACTGCGGCCGACCCGTCATGTCGACGATCGTCGTATTGGCGGTGGAGAGGCCGAGCGCGTGGTAGAGCGTGGCGGTGATCTCCTGCATGTGCACGGGCCGGTCGGTGGCGTGTTCGCCCAGCCGGTTGGTGGCGCCGATCACTTGGCCCGTGCGAAGACCTCCGCCAGCGAGCAGCGCTGTGCTCACCTGCGGCCAGTGGTCGCGACCCGCCTGCGGATTGATCTTTGGCGTTCGGCCAAACTCTCCCCACACGACGATCGTCACATCGTCGATCATGCCTCGCTCAGTGAGGTCGTCGATTAACGCGGAGAGGCAGCGATCGAGTTTGCCGCCGTGGTCGCGGACGAGGTCAAAGTTCTTGCCGTGACTGTCCCAGCGGCCATAGCTCAGGCTGACCACACGCACGCCCGCTTCGATCAGCCGGCGAGCCATCAGCAGATGATCGTTGCAGGTGGGAGCCCCGTCATACTGGTACTGATAGGGCTTGCCATCCCCATATGCTTCCCTCACCTTGGGGTCTTCTTTCTCGAGGTCGAGCGCGTCGAGCAGCCGGCTACCCGTGAGCACATCGAAGGCCCGCTGACCGAAGCTGTCCATGCCATCGAGAATGCCGGACGCATCCACATCGCGGCGGAGGGTGTCGAGCCCGGTCAGGAGTTGCTGACGGTCTCGCAGCCGGTCCAGCGACATCGACCGCAGCGTCATGTTTTCCAGGTCGCGCCCTTCTGGCTTAAACGGCGCAAACGCGGGTCCCAAGAAGCCAGGGGTACCCGAGTCGGACCAGGGCCGGTGACTGGTGGGGGCCGCCAGTCCGACAAACGGCGGCACGGCGGGGTCGACCGGGCCCGCGAGCCGCGACACGACCGAACCCATCGATGGCCGACCGCCGATCGACCTGAGGTTGCTTTCTGACCAACCTGTCATGCACTGGAAAGAGGCGTGGGCACCCTCGCAGCCGACGACCGATCGGATGATTGCACAGCGGTCCATCCGCTGCGCAAGTTGCGGGAAGACCTCACAGATTTCGATGCCTGGCACGTTGGTGCCGATCGGGCGAAACTCGCCGCGGATCTCGCTCGGGGCGTCGGGTTTGAGGTCCCAGAGGTCCTGGTGGGGAGGGCCACCCCCTAGGAAAATGTTGATCAGAGCCTTGTGACGGTGGGTCGACGGCGAGGGAGAGGCCTCAGCCTGCCGGAGCACGCTGGCGAGGGAAAGCCCGCCACAGCCAAACGAAAGGCCGCCAATGGTGAGAAAGTCGCGGCGGCTGCCCCGGCACAGCTGCTGCTTTCCTCCAAAAAATGAGAGCATGGTTACGTCTCCCTAAGGCTGAACCGGCACCGCACATCCGGGTTCACGACCCATAACAAAGTATACCTCGCCGGCCCCCGACCCGACGACGGGGATTGCCTTGGGGGTTCGTCACCTACAGGCTCATCAGCCGACTTCTCAGCGACCAGCCCCCTGCGGCGAAGGTGATGCCGCTGGAGAGGAGATTGATGCCGATAAAAATCCCGAACAAAACCTCTTTTTCGGCCGGCTCGCTGACCAGCAGCACGATGCCGAGAACGGCGGTCACGAGGCCGTCAAAGAGCAGCCATCCGCGAGGAAAATCGCTCCCAATGAGCATCGTCGCCGAGAGTTTGGCGCTCGCTTCCATCAAAAGCATGATCGCCAGGAAAATCACCAGCGCTCCCGCTGCCTCGTGAGGCATCAAGAGCATCGCCACGCCGAGCATAGTTGCCAACACTCCTGAGACGAGCGTCATCCAGAAGCCGCGCCAGGTAAAGGTCATCGCCGTCATGGCGACCTGGGATGCGCCGCCGACGATCAACATGATGCCGCAAAACGCCGCGACGGTGGCGGCCGCCACCCAAGGGGCTGCCATCGATGCCAAGCCGAGCACGATCAACACTCCGCCCAGGCCGATCGACCAACTGGCGAGACGGACCAGCATCGAGGGGGGCGAAGATGGGAAAGACGAGTGACTCATCGCAGCAACTCCCAAAGAACGGGCTCCAGAGCCGATGAGTGTAGCGATCGGCCGATTTTCCCCCAAACGCCGACATATGCTGCAGGCACCTGCCGAGCGGCTGCGGCCTTCCGGGAGGGCGGTTCGTTGACCCTCAGTTGAGCCTCGTGCTACTGTCGATTTCAAGGAGACCGCGGATGACATGGTTTGGCCCGCCGATGTTTGCGGCGGATGATCGGCACGTGGTGGTGCTGTTTGCCAGCGACGATTCAACCCAGAGCCTGGCGGCTTCCGGCAAACGCCCGTTGCCAGAGACCACGCCACTGCCCCACGTGGCCGCGGAACGAGATGGCGAGGCCACGGTGATCTCTCGGCCGATCGCGGCGGATGGACGCAGCGACGAGGCCGACACGAGCGACTCTGGCCAACCGGGACGCCGCCGGCCGCACACTGCTGTGGCAGACGTGGGCAAAGCGCTCGAGGGCAAGCGGCTCGGCGTGTACGAACTGCAGGAGTTCGTCGGTGGCGGCGGCATGGGAGCCGTCTTTCGCGGTCGAGACACGACGCTCGATCGCACGGTGGCGGTCAAGGTGCTCTTTCAGCACCGCACCGACGACGAAGACCTCTTGCGGCGATTCAAGAACGAGGCTCAGTCTGCCGCTCGCCTCGACCATGAGAACATCGGTCGTGTGTATGCGGTGGGAAGCGAGGGAGGCTGGCACTACATCGTCTTTGAGTTCATCGAGGGAGTGAACCTTCGCGATCTCGTCAACGATCAAGGGCCCTTCGATGTCGCTCGCACGATCACTGTCACATCGCAACTCGCGGATGCACTGGCCCACGCAGAAACCCGCAACGTGGTGCACCGAGATATCAAGCCATCCAATGTGATCATCACGCCAGCAGGACGGGCGCGGCTCGTCGACATGGGCCTTGCCCGGTTGCATCAGATGACCGGTGACCGTGACCTGACGGTCAGCGGTATGACGCTCGGCACATTCGACTACATCTCGCCAGAGCAAGCCCGCGACCCAAGGCTCGCTGATGTGCGGAGCGATCTCTACTCGCTCGGCTGCACGGCGTATTTCATGCTGATCGGACGACCGCCGTTCGCTGACGGCACGATGGTGCAAAAGTTGCTGCAGCATCAGCAGCAAGAGGCCACGCCGGTCGATCGTTTACGGTCCGACATCCCCCATGAACTGGGGCAGGTGATCGGCCGGTTGATGGAAAAGGATCCGGCTGACCGTTATCAGCACCCCTCGGAACTCGTCGAGGCGCTCGCGCGGATTGCCTCGAACCGTGGCATCGAGTTGCCGATGACGGCTGTCGCCATGGTGCGACCTCCGAAGAAACGTCGTTTTCGGCTCGCCGACCATGTGCCATGGTTGGTGCCCACGCTGGGATTTGTGGCCATTGTCGTCGCATTGTGGTTCTACTCGGTGGGCCGAGATGATGATGGACGGCGAGAGGAGTCCGCCGCCTTGATTGGGCTTGCGGGCGAGCGTCAGCCCAAACTTGGGTCCAACTTGTTCAACCACCGCGTGGTCGATGCACCCAATGAAAAGGCCACGGACTGGGCAGAGCATGTGTCGCTGGCAGATGCGGTGGCAGCGGCAGACGACGGCGACGTGATCGAACTTGCGTTCTCTGCCGTCCGCGACGAGCCACCGATCGTGATCGAACGCAAGCGACTCACCATTCGCGCGGCGGAGGGGGCTCGCCCCGAGGTTCGGTTTAGTGGATTTGCGACAGAGTCGTTGGCGCGTGAACGAGCGGGGATCGTGCTCAACGCGTCTGACCTGACCCTCCAAGACATCGCGATCACGCTCGCGGTCTCGTCGGAATCGCTGGAACCCGCAGCCCGTCTGTTTTTGATGCGTGGTGAGAGCCAACTCACGATCGAGCGGAGTCGTCTGGCGATTGAGGGTGAGGCGGAGGCATCGGTTGAGTCGCGGCGGCCGCGGTGTCTTGAGGTGATGGCGTCATCTGTCGGGCCGGCTGAGGCAACCCGTGAATCGCCCACGACGTCAACGGAAGAGCCCGATGCGTCGCCGGTGCCGTCGACCCGGATTGCACTCACA
>JBMTLP010000048.1:0-12068 GCA_049433245.1 Pirellulales bacterium | reverse complement strand
GCGATCGCACCGCGGGGCGCCTCCGGAGGCATAACGAAGTCGGGCTGCCCGATCGACAGATTGATTGGGTTTTCGAGGCTGGCAGCGAGATCGAAGGCGCGACGGATTCCAGAAGAATCGAAGGCCGACGCCCGCCGCGCGATAATCCCGCGGGCGGGCGCCGTCTTGCTTGCTGACTCAGGACCTGCCGTAGCAGATGTCCCTGAAGGAGAGGTGTTCACTGCAGCTGAACTCACTCCGCAAACAGCTTGTCGAGAGCCTGGCCGAGTTTTTCGCCACGCACGTCGAGCGACACCACACGACCATCACGCCCCACGAGGATCACCGTCGGGATGCCGCTGATGCCGTACTTGGTGGCCATCGGATGATTCCAACCCGATCCCTCCGACTGTTCAAACAGGATGGGCCAAGGCAGCTTCCGCTCGGCAACAAAGTCGACGAGAGCCTGCTTGTCGTCATCAAGGCTGATGCCGATGACCTCAAAGCCGCGAGCGTGATACTTCTTGTACTGCGCCAGCACATTGGGGAGCTCCGCAATGCACGGACCGCACCAGGTTGCCCAGAAATCGACGAGCACGACCTGGCCTTCCAGGCTCTTCTGATCAAACGGCTGACCGTTGAGCAGCGTGCCGGTGATCTCGATCGGGTTGCCAGGCAGATCGAGCCGCCTCAGCACGCCATCAAACTTGGCAGCCATCTGCTGCAACTGCGGATCACTGCTCTTTGCCAGCGAGGTCGCGAGCATCGCGTAGGCCTGCTTGGAGAGATCTGCTCCACCCGGCATGTTTTCAAACGCGCTAGCAACCTGCATCGCGAGTTGTGCCGTCTGGGCATCGTCCGGGTTGGCTTCCAACATGCCCTTGATGCTTGCGAGAAGTTCTGCGCCTCCCTTGCCGCCCGTGTTCATCACGCGCCGTGCAGCCACGAGCAGTCCGATGCGTCGGGCTTCGTTGGCGAGCTCTGGCGATGGGCTGTCGGTCAGCGAGTTGGCGTAGGTAACGAGATCCTTTTCTGCGTTCTCGTCGCCGAGCTGCGAGAGCATCATCAGCGACTCCAGCTTCATTCTCGATCCCGCCACCGCGGTCTCATCACCAGGCTGCGACTGAGCGAGGATCTTGTCGGCGGCTTCAAGCGAAACGGCAGCCACCTGGCCGAAGTACTGCATCATTTCTTCACGAGACTTCGGACGCCCCTGCGGCTGCTGCAGCTGCTGCACGAACGCCATCAGTTCCTCAGGTGTGCCATCAGGGCAGGGGGGCACAGGCGGAAGCCCTTCCGCAGCCTGGGGAGCCTCCTCAGGCTGCACCGCGAGAGCGAGCGGGCCACAAGCCATCACCGCAACGGCGAGCGACACCCCCGCGATCAGACGCAGGGTTGCGGCCATGGAACGGGGCAGGGGGGCACGACGACCATCAGCGGTCGCGAAAGACGTCATCGACATGAAAGGGGCCTCATCGGAAGCGTGGCTGCATGCCCCCGAGGGGGAAGCGCAGGCTGGCCCGGGCAGGACACGACCCCACTCGGAAGCCCACGTATGCTACCCGCGGGATGCGGCGGGAGCCAAGCGAGGCGCCACGCCGCCTGCGTAGATCAACACGTCGGCCAACCAAGACGTCGACGAACGGTGCCTCGCTCGGGGAGGTCGGAGCGCCGGCCCGCAGGTCGGCAGACGCTCGAAGGCTCACCTACCGCACCAGGGTGCGGAACCTCACGAAGCCGGTTTCCCCGGGCTGCAGGGTCTCGTTGAGCCGCCAGGTGAGCACCACCGAACCATCATCCCCGTGCCCAGTGGAAAACGAAGCCGGCACCGTCGCGTCGGCCGAATCGGCGACATACTCCAGCCGCTGCGGCAAGGCGTCAACGAGAACCACATCAGCCAGGGGACGGTTGCCGGAGTTGAAGAACGCAATCGTGAAGTCGAGTTCCTCCCCCGCACGTGCCGTGGTGTTCCCCGCCGACTTCGAAATGGTCAGTTCCGCCCGGCCTTCTTCTTCGATGCGAAGTGTGGCTGTGGTCCGATCAGACGAAATGACGGCGGCCGGCTTTTCTCCCACCATCACCGAGGCTTCTTGGAGGCACGTCCACGCAAAGGGAACATCGAAGCCCACAACATCGCGAACATCCAAAACGCGGGAGACCGGTTGGACATCCTGCTCGTTGGACGCAGCCTGAGGGTGCTCTTCGCCGATGGCCGCATCCGGCAAAAGTTCCTTCTCAACACCCAGCGCGACAGTGGCTGTCTCGATACCCAAACCCGTCGCGTTCTGCCGGGTGGTGTCTGGCCCAATCCTGCGGCTTCCAGAAACGACTGGGTCGAGTCCGGTGTCGATCTCAAGCGAACGATCCGACTCCAGTCGCGAGGTGGAGGCGATCACCGAGCCTTCGAAAGGTCGCACCACTTCTCGCACCGAGGCAAAACGTGGCGCAAACACACACGTGCAGTTCGAGACGGCGATGCACGTTTCATGTTCGAGATCGTCTTCGGCGCGATACTTGGCCACCGTATCACCCGCCGTGAGCTGGACCAGTTCGCCATCGCGAACCTTTGCTGGCGCCAGATGGTCACCACCATCACAGATCAGGCAGCCACCAGCGCGCGGCAGGCGAGCCATCGGCACCGCCATTAACTGCGGTTCACAGGGAGGGCAGGGCACACCTGGCTCGCAGGCTGCGGAGAAACTGACCTGCTGAATCTCACCGTCGGGCATCGCAGCCCCAACTCTGTTGGAGTTGCTGCTGACCCGCGTTGGCTCAATCGGCCGAAACTCGACCGGCCCTGAACCAAGGGAACCGACAACTGCCGATGACGACTGATCCTGTCTCGGCATCGAGCGACAGGATGCGAGCAAGACCGCCGTCATGGCAATCGACCCGATCCGTAGCCAACTCATGGCAACACCCTGGAAGAAGGAACGCGATTGCCTACGACAAATTCCAGCACTGGGTCGCCGAGCGTCTGAGCGACATCCAGGGCATCGTTCCCCGGTTGCACGTCGAACGACACCGGCGGATCCGCATCCAAGCAGTCGGTTGCTGAGTAGACGACGCGTCTCACGAGAGCTCCTTCCATCGCCTCTGCAAGATCCTGCTGATCGATCACCAACTCCACGGGAAACCTCCAATCATCAGCCGGAGGAGCATCGAGCTTGGCGAGCACTCGGACCGAGGGGAACAGTTCCATCCCCTCAAACCCCGGGATACCCGTCAGCCGAAGCCGATGAGGCACGCCAACTGGGAGTTCCATCCGCAGCGGGACCGCCACGGGTGTTGACCATCCAGAGACCGTTTCGACGGCGACGAGGAGACCAGCCGGGCCCTCCACCGTCACCGACTGAAAATGGCTCGGCCGGGGAGTGTGCTGCGAAGGCGGCGTGGCGCCAATCGCTCCCGGTGTAGGCCCTGCCATGGCAATCCGTCGTGCGGCGCCCACCCCGGCCACCTCCTGGGTTTGTCCCACAGAGGCGATCAGGGTGAGCACCAGAATCACCAGCAGCCTGCCTGCCACTCGCAGCACGCTCCCCGGCCGGAGCCGGAGGCAGCGGGGCTTGGCCCGTTGCACTCGCTTGATCACTCGTAGCACTCCTCACCGCCGGGAGGGCAGTCGTAGTTGATTTGATCGCCGAGGCCACCGTTGTCGACCATGCGGATGCGGTCGTTGTGCGGCTGACGCAGGTGAATCTTGGGGATATCGGTCCGTTCGGCGATGTAGGCCTTGGTTGCCGGCTTTGGATAACTCAGGCCGGGCTCCTGCTGGACATGGATTTTCACCGACTTGCTCGGAGGCGGAATCTGCATCCGGGTGTGGTTGGTGATGGTGTGCTTCTGCAATCCGGCCGGGATTCCCAGCGGGATATGAGCCGGCCCAGGCAGCCCGATGGGGGTGCCCGTAATCGGCATGCCGTACTGCGGTGCCGTGGCACCCGCCACGAAAGCAGGGGGTACCAGGCCCGGGTTGCCACCAGAGGGCATGCCCAAGGGCATCATGTGGCCGGCGGGAATGGCCCCGCCAAGTCCATCACTCACGAGACCATTGCGGCCATCGACCGAGGCCCCAGACGATGTCTGAAGGTCCTTGTTGCCGATGCGGATGATCGCCAGGATCGACCCACGTCGGTCGGCTTCCACCACCGGATCGACTCCCGGATCAAGCCGCGTGCTCACCAGCGTTTCCACACCGGCGACCGCCAACTCCTGGTACTCCGCGTCTGGGAGATACACCACCTTGGTGACGAAGTTGCCGCGCAGCACCTGCGAGAAGTCCTCGTCGGTCAGCACGAACGGAACCGCGTTGTGTGCCAGGTAGGCCGAAGTCCTCGCCGTCTCTGGACCGACTTCAAGGGTCGGATAGAGTTCCGTTCCTTCGTGGCCCGGAATGTCGGTGAGCTTGAGGCGATAAATCGCCCCCTGCGTAAAGTCATAGCGACCAGGTGTCACGAGCGGGTCGGAGTCGAAGCCGCCTGGGATCGTCACATCCCACTGCACCTGCATGCCGGAGGGCTCGGCAAAGCTGATCTGCGATGCGGGCCCGATCATGCCGCCGGGGCCACCTGGGCCGTACCCAGCAGCTTCGAGCATCGTCTCGTACGACACCGGGGTGATCACACCCGGGCCGGGACCATCCACACCTGGGCCTGGATGCTGCAGCATCGCCTCGGGTGGTAAGACATTCGTACAGGGTTCCGCTGCTGGTCTCAGCTGGGCCAAGCCCTGCAGGGGCGAGTTGGCCGGGATCCGGCAGCCTGTGGCCAGGGCCACGAGCCCGACGAGGGCGGCAGCCTCGAGACTGCGGGTTTGGAAGGGGCGGACAAGCATCGCGTTTTCTCCGAAGTCCCTCTCGCGGGCGTGAGCTGGTGTTGGCGTCGCATCGGGCTTGGGCCGTCTGCAACCCGTTCCGTACACTCGTGGGGCAAGGCCGACTGATGACGACCTGTGCGACCATGGATGAACCGACCATGGCCCATGACAGGTTGTCGACTTTTCCCGACCGGTTTCTTTGGAAAAACCCGCACAAGCCCTTCGAGCCGACGCGTCCGCGTTGCCCAGTTTCTCCATGTTTCGCCGAACCGCGCTGCTGTTGCTGGGAATCGCGGGTTTGGTACCTGGATGGGCTGTGGCTGACGACCCGCCCCTCCCAGCGAGCGTCTACAGCCAGCCCGCAGAACCGGCAGCGAACGCCGCCGACGGCACACCGGCAGCTGACCTCGCGGTGCCGCCGGCAGAAACAGCCGCTCCCGATGGGGTGCCGGCCGTGGACCCGGAAGCTGCTGCTCGCGCCGAGCGGATCGTCTCAGCCTGCCTTGCAGGCCTGCTCCGCGAGCCGTCGATCGCCGCCCGCATGCGGCAGCGGGTGCGGGTGGGAGACCACTCGATGGTGGGTGCTGGCCTCTACCTGCAAAGCGGGCTCGGCGAGGAGCAGCGGTTTCGATTTGAGTCGTCACTCGCCGCCGACGCGAGAAGCCAGGCTCCCGCATCGGGAGATTTCTTCACCGTTGAAACGCTCGAAGTCTGCGACGGCGCGAGTTTCTGGACCTACAGGCGGTGGGGCGAGAATCCCACAGAAGTGCATCGCGTTGATGTCTTGAGGGTTCGTCAACGCGTGGAGAGCATCTCCCACGTCAGTGGCCCAGACGCACCGGCCATCACGCAGCATATCGGTGGCGTGCCCCGGATCCTCGCGTGGCTTCGCGAGTGGTTCATCTTCGACCGGGCCCAGTCTGCGGAGATCGACGGGATGCCCGTGTGGTTGGTCGACGGTCGTTGGAACCCTCAGCAAGCGGTTCGCATGTTTCCAGCCCTGGCTCCGCTCATTGACGAACAACGCGGCGTGCCCCCCGAGGCCTTACCAGATGGGGTGCCTTGGAGCATTCGGCTCTCGATCGGCAAAAGGGAACTGTTTCCCTTTCGCATTGAATACTTCGCAGTCCCGGGAGAGCGGCCGGTCGCCAACCCGCAGGTCGAACCCATCGGCGTGTTCGAACTCTACGATGTGCAACTCGGCGAGCCGGTCGATCAGACGGCCTTCATCTATTCACCTGCGAGCGACGCCGTGCTCGACACCACCGAAATGCACCTGGGGCTCGTGTTCGGAATCCGCCCGTGACTTGCGGCACATCGACCCGCGTTGTGCAGAAAAGGCCGGTGAAGAGCGGACGCCGCCTCATGGCGTCGTCGCCGCCTGATCCACAGTCGCTGCCAGACGCGTGGCCGCCTGAATCGCCGACCGCATACTCGAGGGATCAGCCTCGCCAGTCCCCACGAGATCGAAGGCCGTGCCGTGGGCCACGCTGGTGCGGATGATCGGTAAGCCAAGCGTGATGTTCACCGCGCGGTGCATGCCCAGCAGCTTGATCGGGATGTGGCCCTGGTCGTGATACTGGGCAACAACGCCGTCGTAGGTGCCAGCAGCGGCCTTGGCAAAGAGTGTGTCGGCCGGCAGTGGCCCCACCACACTTCCGCCTTCGTTGGCGAGTTCATCAACGGCTGGAGCAATCAGCCGCAGTTCTTCGTCACCGAAGAGGCCCCCTTCGCCGCCATGTGGATTCAGTGCCGCCACCGCAAGCCGCGGCTCACGACCGAGCAGCCTTCTTAGCATCTGTCGCAGCCGCCGACCGGCAGCGGTCACCTTCGCCGGCGTGATGTTGTGCACGGCTGTGGCCAGGGCCTCATGCAGGGTCACATGCACCACACCCAAGCCGTCAGAGCCTGGAAGCCCAGGCCCAGCTGGAAGCCAGAGCATCATCGACACCGCGTCGTCAGCGAGCCCGCAATCACGGGCAAGCAGCTCGGTGTGGCCGGGCACGTCGTAGCCGGCCGCGGCCAAGGCCGCTTTGTTGAGCGGACCGGTCACGATCCCCTCCGCATCGCCACCGCGCACGAGCTGCGACGCCATCAACACCGCGGCCGCGGCAAAACGCCCTCCCTCCGCCGAGACCACGCCGATCGGAATCGTCTCGCAGGGCAGGGGGGGCTCGATCACCAACAACGTCTGCGGAGTGGAAGGCCGCGAATCGCGAGGATCAACCGCTTCAACCTGTTCAATGGCGGGAAGGGCGTTCGCGGTGCCAGCAATTCTCTCCGCAGACACCACACGTTGCATCAAGGCCACGTTCGCGACCACCCTCAGCCGGGCCGTCGCGTGCAGCGAGGCGTCGCGCCAGGCGAGCGCGGCGATCTCCGGGCCGATACCGGCAGGATCGCCACAGGTGATGAGCAGTCGAGGCTTTGAAGAGGGCATAGCCGAACCAGACGAGGGGACATCCGCAAGGGGCCGCACGCAAGGGCAGGGGGATGCTTCAACCTACGATTCAGCCTATAAACCTTTGTAGGTTTTGCGCAGGTTTTTGTTCCGAGGAGATGGCCCGTGTCGACCGTATTCGCCCGCATTGCACTGTTTTCGATCGCCCTGCTGGTGGCGACTGCGGGCCTGGGACTCTGGTTGGGCGACCTCCACGGCCAAACCGACCAGGCCGTCCTCCGCTGGGGCACCGTGCACCGGCTCTCCGGCGTGTTCTCCGGATTGATGGTCGTGCTGGTCAACAGCATGACGGTGACCTACTTCATCGGTACGGGCCGGTGGTGCCGCGAGGTCGTGGAAACCTATGGGTTGGACGATGCCTTCATCGAGCGATCCAAGCAGGTGAAGCGTCAGGCCTTCCCGTGGGCAGTGATCGGCATGCTGGCTGTCGTCGCCGCGGTGGCGCTCGGTGGTGCCGCGGATCCGGCCACTGGTCGCGCTGGCACCGAAGACTGGGTGAGCCTGCACCTCGTGGGCTCCCTCGCCTGCGTGGCCGTGATTGGCTTTTGCTACCAGTCCCAGACATCGGCCATCCGCAGCCAGCAACGGTTGATCGATGAGGTCCTCGACGCCGTCCGCGAGATCCGTATCGCACGTGGCCTCGAGATCGAAGCGACCACCTGAACCCGCTCGCTCAGTTCTCCGCAGAAGCCTTCTCACCATGATCATGGCCATGTACCTCATGCTCGCCAGCATGCAGGCTGTGCATTCCTGAAGCATGTTCGAGCACGGTCATCCCCCAGGCCAACGCGATACCGATCGTGAGCGAGGCGGTCAGTAGCAGGCGGTCGTGGCTGTGAAACTCCACCTCGGGCAGTAGGTCCGCCGCCGCGATGCAGAGGAAGGCGCCTGCGGCCATCGCCATCGCCCCCCCCAGAATGTCGTCGGCATGGTCGGGAGCCAGGCCAAGGCTGGCGCGGAAGGCCAGGGTTCCCAGCGGCACCATCGTGGCGTAGATCAGCGTCACGAGGCGGCGTCGGCCAGCCTTCATCCCTGAAGCGATCGTGAGCGTGGCGATCATCAGCGAATCGAACGGTTTGTGGAGCACGATCGCGACAAACGTGGCGAAGCCCGAGAGCAGGCCCGCCCCGTGCTCGCCATCAGCCTGCACGGAGGCTGCCAGAGCGGCCCCATCGGCGAGGCTGTGAAGCGCGAGGCCGGCAAAGGCCCCATGGGTGTGGCCGTGGTCGTGATCATGCCCTTCATGCGTGCCATCCGCGGCGTGATGCGCGTGCCCATGGAAGGCCCGTTCCAACAAGAACATCAGAAAGAAGCCCGCCAGTACCCAAAACGCAGTGCGATCGATGTCGTGATGAAGTTGAAAAAAGGCATGCGGCAGCAGATGCAAAATGCCCACGCCGAGCATCACGCCACCGGTCAGCGACACGAGGATCTGCATCCGCCGATGGCCTATCGTGAGTAGCGAAGCCGACGTTCCTCCAGCGATCGACGCAACCGCGATCAGGGCGAGAAACATCATCAGTCCGACATTGGGCAACCAGACCGTAGCCAAAAGGCCACCACCGAGCACGCAGGCGGGGAGAGTGAGCACGTGACGCAACCTGGCGGTCAGAGGGAGCGGGGGCGTGAAGGAGCAGGGGACCCAGTAAGAAGTCACCGAGCAGATTTAGCGATGATCCCGTCGCCACGAGGCGGCGGCAAGGGCACGCCCGTCAGGCCCCCGGGCAACCGGTTTTCTGAGGTCCTGCCGGGAACTCTGTAGGGCCCGGAGAGGCAGCCCGTGACAATCGAGCGGCGCAGGGAACGGAGCTCAGCCACGCTGGCGAAGCGAGGTTTCCTCCGAGAGAGCCGAAGGCCGGGCACCGATCCGCCACGCGGATTGGTCGGCCTAGAGCGAACGTCCGGTCAACCCACAACAATCCCAGATGGGCCTTTTCTGATGAGGATTCAGCGGGTCCAGGTGGGCTGTGGCGAGGTGTACTGCGGGGTGGTGTACTGCGGTGACTGGTACTGCGGCACCTGGTAGGGGACCGGAGATTGCTGGGGGTAAGCTGGCTGGTACTGCTGAGCAGGGACCGCCTGAGGCTGGTAGGTCGGCTGCTGTTGGACCGGAAACAGCCCCTGCGGCAGGTAAGCCGACTGCGGCAGTTGGGAGAGTTTCTCCACCGTCACGGATTTGACACGTTCGCGGGTTGCCGCCCAATGCTCCGACCACGCGGCATCACCTGCCGACGCGGCCCCCAGCACACCGGCTATGCCGTAGGTGGCCAGGTTTGGCCAGACGTCGGGCCCGAGGAACTTCAGCGCTGTGCCGAACGATTTTTTGAACTTCGGCCCGAACATTCCCAACCGCACGCTCCAGATCTCATCGAGCACGAGGTGAGTGAGAAAGCCCAGCACGACCGCACTCGACATGAAGTAGCGACAGAGCTGGTTCTCAGCACCAAACACGAGGAACGTGATCTGGCCTGCGATGAGCGCCGCCGGCAGGCTGTGAAACATCCCTCGGTGGACGGCGAACTTCTTGATCAGCCACGCGACCCCGAAGCGGATCGCCAAGTACGACGCAGCCCCAAACAGGATGAGCGCCTCCATGGGCATGCCTGCGGCCTGCAGCCGGTGCACGAGCATCAGCGGCACGACCGCGGCAGCAAAGGCCACGCTCTCGCGGAGTGGAATGCCCGGCCCGCTATCGAGATCGGGCATCATCCCGGCGATGGAACACAGGCCTCCGCCGAGCACGCACGTCATCGGCGGCAGCCCGCCCACGTACCAGCCGGCCGCGCCGTAGGCGAACCCGACGATCGACGAACCGGTGATGTGAACGCGAAAGCCTGGCACGTCAGTTGGGTCCGTTGTCCTTGTGGGGCACCCCCACATCCACGCGTTCGAAGCCCGGGGACCGCGCACGGCCACATCCGGAAGAGACCGATTCTCTCTGGAGAGCATCGGCTGCCACAGCAAAACGAATCTTGCGGACGTTCCTTGAAACTCCCGCGCTACCAGGGCAGCCAAGTCAACCCAGACAGCCCACTCGACTCAAACCAAACAGGCCGCCTAGCAGGCTGTGGAAAAAGCCTGCCGCCGCAGGATGCGGCGATTGGCGACCACCAAAAACCTCGGCTTTTTGGGGTGTCGCTCAAGTGGAAAAAGGCCATGGATGGCTTTTTCCACGGGCAGCTAGACCTTTACGTCAGCCACACCGCCATGCCCCGGTCAACCAGATTGGGGTCGCCGGCCACCCGCCCGCCCCCTACACTCCCCGCCCAATCCAGTTCCCTGCCGCAACCGGCAGGCCTGCGAATCCCGCCACAAACCGCCCTCCCCGCCTCGCCGGACCGACTACAGGATCCACGCAGACGCGGAGCATGGTTGGGTTCGCTTGGCGTGAAACCGCAATCCGCAATCGGAGAAGACACGTTGACCGAGATCGATGGCTACGACCTCGTGATGGTTGGCATCCTGGCAGCTGCCGCGGTGCTGGGCTACTTCAAGGGCATCGTCTGGCAGCTAGCCTGGATCGCAGGCATCGCCGTGAGTTCCGTTGTGGCGATTCGCTTTGGTTCCGAAGCCGCACCATATTTCGGCGAGCACGAACCGTGGAACCGACTGCTCGCCATGCTCGCCCTCTATGCGGGAACTTCCGTGTGCGTGTGGCTGCTCTTCCGCGTGGTCTCAAAGGCGATCGACGCGATCCACCTCTCATCGTTTGATCATCAACTCGGGCTGCTGTTCGGCGCTGCAAAGGGGGTGCTGCTGTGCTTGGTGATCACCTTCTTCGCCGTCACGCTGGCTCCGGCCTATCGCGACCAGATTGTCGCCAGCCGCAGCGGGCATCTCGTGGCCGACTTGCTGGCGACGGCCGAAGATTACCTCCCGCCGGATATCCATGCGACGGTTGCCCCCTACCTGGATCGCTTCGAGCAGGAACTCAACGCAACAGCGAATGGCCAGCGTCCGCTCACGACCGACGCCAGCACGACGGAGTCACCCCTGACCTCGGTGTGGCAGGGGGTGCAGTCGGTCGCCGCCTGGGCTGGCGTGGAAGCTGTGGCAGCACAGCCGGCGCTCGTGACAGAGCAGGGGGGGCAGCAGGCCACCCTCGCCGGCGGGCCGTTGCCTGAGGGGAGTTCCTGGTTCGCGCCGCCAAGCCAGCCCACGTCGACCGCCCTGCCACCCAGCTCGCTCCCTCCGAGTTCACTCCCACCGAACACGGTCCCTCTGACTCCCGTCCCTCCCACGCAGCCTGCCACCGCCGCCCCTGGCGGCTACCGCGTGGGCACGCAGTCGCCACTGCCACAGCGGTGGTAGTGCGACTCGCTGCTCATGACGAACGTCTGGGGAGAAGGGCGTTTTCGCACGGGAAAACAGGCCCATTACCGAACATAAGAGACATTATCGGACGTTGCCGGTGGAGTGTAAAAGCCGCTAGGAAGCGGCCTCTTCAAGCCATCGACCCATGCGGCGAAACTTCTCGTACCGCAGCGCCACGAGCTCCTCCGGTGCATGCACCGAGAGTTCCTTGAGCGACTTCAGCAGGAAGCTCTTCAGCCGGATCGCCATTTGCCTGGGGTCGCGGTGAGCTCCCCCCGGCGGCTCATCGATGACCGCGTCGACAACACCCAACTCGCGGAGATCAGCCGAACGCATCCGCAGCGCCGTGGCGGCATCGGCTTTGTGGTCGGCGCTCTTCCAGAGAATGCCAGCACAGCCCTCGGGGCTGATCACGCTGTAGTAGGCATGCTCGAGCACCGCCACCCGATCGCCCACGCCAATCCCAAGTGCACCCCCAGAGCCCCCTTCACCGATCACC
>JBMTLP010000047.1:0-12291 GCA_049433245.1 Pirellulales bacterium | reverse complement strand
TCAGCCGAGATAGCCTTCTGCGTGATCACCGTGACCGTGTCGTGGGCGACTTCAACGAAGCCCCCTTGCACGAAGAAGCGGGCGGCTTGGCTGCCGGCACCCCGCGGTGTCACGCGCACCTCACCCGCACCGAGGCGACCGATAAACGGGGCATGCCCCAAGCCTACGCCTCGCTGACCGTCGTCGAGGGGCAGGCTGACAAAGCCAGCGGTCATGTCAAGGACCGTGGTTTCGGGTGTCACCATGACACACTGAATCCCACGACCACCCTTGCCTGATTGGTTCTGTTCGCTCACGGTGTCTCCTCAGAAATGGCCGATCTTGGCGGCAGTCGGTTGGTTAGGACTTCGCCTTCTCAGCCATCTTCTTGGCCTGCTCTTCAGCCTGCTCGATCGGACCGACATACATGAACGCCTGCTCGGGGAGATGGTCCCACTTGCCGTCGGCGATTTCTTCGAAGGAGCGGATTGTGTCGGCGAGGCTGGTGATTTCGCCCGGCTTGCCGGTGAAGACTTCAGCGACGAGGAACGGCTGCGACAGGAATCGCTCCATGCGGCGCGCCCGATGCACAACGAGCTTGTCGTCTTCCGACAGTTCGTCAACACCGAGAATGGCGATAATGTCCTGCAGTTCGCGATAACGCTGCAGGGTCCGCTGCACACGTCGGGCGATCGCGTAGTGCCGCTCACCCACGTACTGCGGGTCGAGAATTCGGCTCGATGCAGCGAGCGGATCCACAGCCGGATAGAAGCCCTTCTCCGAAATTGATCGCTCGAGGTAGAGAAACGCGTCGAGGTTCCCGAACGCCGTGGCAGGAGCAGGGTCGGTGGGGTCGTCAGCCGGCACGTACACGGCC
Organism: Pirellulales bacterium; assembly: GCA_049433245.1. Classification (GTDB taxonomy): domain Bacteria; phylum Planctomycetota; class Planctomycetia; order Pirellulales; family UBA1268; genus M30B53. The sequence goes on along the minus strand of JBMTLP010000047.1, from coordinate 11,435 downwards.
TGCACGGAGGTGATCGCACCCTTCGACGTCGAGGTGATACGCTCCTGTAACGCACCCATTTCCGTGGCAAGAGTTGGCTGATAACCCACGGCACTCGGCATACGGCCGAGGAGGGCGCTCACCTCGCTGCCCGCCTGGGAGAAGCGGAAGATGTTGTCGACGAACAGGAGCGTGTCGGCTCCGGTCGTGTCGCGGAAGAACTCGGCCATCGTGAGGGCTGAGAGAGCAACTCGCAGACGGGCTCCCGGCGGTTCGTTCATCTGACCGAACACCATGCAGGTCTGCTCGATCACGCTTCGCCCGGTGTCGCCGATCTTGGCTTCTTGCATTTCCAGCCACAGGTCGGTGCCTTCGCGGGTTCGCTCACCAACGCCTGCGAACACGGAGTAGCCACCGTGGGCCGAGGCGATTCGAGCGATCAACTCGGTCAGGATAACCGTCTTGCCGAGGCCGGCACCTCCGAACAGACCGGCCTTACCACCTCGCACGAACGGCGTCAGCAGGTCGACCACCTTGATGCCCGTTTCGAAAAGTTCGGTCTTCGTCGACAGTTCAGAGACGGGCGGCGGGTCACGATGAATCGGCCAACGCTCCTGCGTTTCGACCGGACCGCGGTTGTCGATCGGATCTCCCAGGAGGTTGAACACACGGCCCAACGTGGCCTGACCCACCGGAACCGAGAGCGGCTCACCGGTGTCGACCACATCCTGACCACGCACGAGACCGTCTGTGCTCCCGAGGGCAACGCAACGCCCCTTGCCTCCGCCGAGGTGCTGCTGCACGTCACCCGTGAGGTGCAGTTCAACGCCTTTCGTGTTGGAGTCGATCTTCACGGCGTTGTAGATGGAGGGAATCGCATTCTCCGGAAACTCGACGTCAAAGGTCGAGCCGATGACTTGGGTGATGCGGCCGGTGCTCGTTGCGGTTGCCATGATTCTCTCGCTCTCCTGCTGGTTGTCCGATGACGGTGTTGTGTTCGCGGTTTGTTACTGCTTCAGGGCCTCGACACCGCCGAGGATCTCCATGATCTCTCCGGTGATCTGTGACTGACGGGCCCGGTTGTATTGACGTGAGAGGCTCTTGATCAGCCCGCCGGCGTTTTCGGTGGCCGCCTTCATCGCCACCATCCGCGAGACCTGCTCGCTGACCGCCGCATCAAGAAAGCACTTGAACAGGCGAGCCATAAAACTGGCGGGAAGAATCTCTTCGAGAATGCTCTCAGCCGAAGGGTAGAAGTCGTACTCGTCAGAAGCGAGTTTTGTGGCAACTTCGCCAGCCGCTTGAGGGGGGGCCAGTGGAAGCAGCATTTCGGTGACCGCTTCCTGCTTGGCGATCCCCTCGAAACGGGTGTAGGCCACATCGAGGCGATCGATTTCCCCCGCGGCGTACGCTGCAAGGTAGGCCTGTCCGATCGGGGCCACCGCGGCGAACTCGGGCTTGTCTTCAAACGACGTATACGTCTCGTTCATGTCGACGCCGCGAAAGCGAAGCGCCGAAATGCCTCGTTTGCCAGACACCGACACGTGGGTCGCCACCTGTTCGCTCTTCCACTGTCCGAGGAGGGCCAGTGACTGCCGCACGACGTTGCCGTTGTAGCCGCCGCAAAGGCCGCGATTGCCCGTAAGGATCAGCACCGCCGTCCGTTTTGTGGGGCGAATCTCCAGCAAGGGATGCGCGACGTTCGCTCCGACCGACGCAATATTCTCAAGAATCTTCGCGAGATGCTTGGTGTAGTCGCGAGCCGCGATCGAGCGGTCCATCGCTTTCTTAAACCGCGCCGTTGCGATCAACTCCATGGTGCGGGTGATCTTACGAATATTCCGCACCGACTTTCGTCGTCGATCGAGTGCTCGTGCCTGTGCCATCCGGCTTCTCCTCTCGCCTCTCGCGGCCTACTGCTACTAGCTGCCTACAGCAACGGCCTTCCGTCCACCGGTCGCCGAAGACGCCTGACGCTGCCGGTTGAACTCTGCAATCGCCGCCTCGAGTTGACGCTCGGTTTCGGCGTCGAGTTCGCGGGTGTCGACGAGTCGCTGCCGCAGCTCTGGCACCTGGTCACGAACAAAGGTCAGGAAAGACTGTTCCCAGTCGGCGACCTGGTCACGTGGTACCTTGTCGAGGTGGCCGCGCGTGCCTGCGTAGATGCTCATCACCTGGTCGACGACGTCCATTGGGGCGTACTGCCCTTGCTTGAGCAGCTCCACCATGCGGTAACCGCGGTCGAGGCGAGACTGAGTGGCCGCGTCGAGGTCGGTGCCGAGTTGGGCGAACGCCTCGAGTTCACGGAACGAAGCAAGATCCAGACGCAGACCGCCTGCCACCTTCTTCATGGCCTTGGTCTGGGCTGCACCACCCACCCGCGAAACCGAGATGCCCACGTTCATGGCTGGTCGTTGACCAGCGAAGAACAGGTCGGGCTGCAGGTAGATCTGACCATCGGTGATCGAGATCACGTTGGTGGGAATGTAGGCCGACACTTCCCCTTCCAGCGTCTCGATGATAGGCAGGCTCGTCAGCGAACCACCGCCATGCTCGTCGGACAACTTTGCCGATCGCTCGAGCAGACGGCTGTGTGCGTAGAACACGTCGCCAGGGTAGGCCTCACGTCCTGGCGGACGACGCATCAGCAGTGAGAGCTGGCGATAGGCGGTGGCCTGCTTGGAAAGGTCGTCGTAGACGATCAGGGCGTGCTGGCCGTTGTACATGAAGTGCTCAGCCATCGCGGTGCCCGAGTAGGGGGCGATGTACTGCAGAGGCGCTGCGGTGCTGGCACCGGCAACGATCACTGTCGTGTAGTCCATCGCGCCGTACTTCCGCAGCACGTCGATGGCGACGGCGACCGAGGAGTCTTTCTGGCCGACAGCCACGTAGAAGCACTTCACGCCGCTGTTCTTCTGATTGATGATCGCGTCGATGCCGATCGCCGTCTTGCCGGTCTTGCGGTCGCCAATGATCAGTTCTCGCTGGCCGCGACCGATGGGTGTCATCGCGTCGATGGCCTTGATGCCGGTCTGCAGCGGTTCACGCACTGGCGAACGATCGGCCACACCGGGAGCAAGGGTTTCAACCGGACGACGCAGGTCGGTGACCACAGGCCCCTTGCCGTCGAGCGGGTTACCCAGCGGATCGAGCACGCGACCAACAACGGCGTCGCCAACAGGCACTGACAACAGCCGACCGGTGCTGCGGACCTCGTCACCCTCTGTCACCTTCAGGTAGTCGCCGAGGATGATCACACCGACCGAGTTTTCCTCAAGGTTGAAGGCGAGGCCGGTAATGCCCCCTGGGAACTCAACCATTTCGCCGGCCATCACACCGGAGAGGCCCCAGACGCGCGCGATGCCGTCGCCAACTTCCAAAACACGCCCGACTTCGCGGACGTCGATACCCGATTCGAAGCGATCAATCTCCTCACGCAGAAGTGAGGCGATCTCGTCCGTGTTGAATTTCATTGATGGTCCTCCTGTGAAGCTTCCCACCTAACGAGGCAAGGCCGGAAGCGATCGATTGGTCGTAGACGGTGTCGCCAACGCGGACGACGAGGCCGCCGATGAGTGCGGGGTCGACGGAAAAACGTGCCGAAAGTGAGACGCCGAGTTTCTGTTCAACGTCAGCAACCACCTTCTGCTGCTCATCAGCAGAGAGGGCAACGGCAGTCGTCAGCAGGGCTTCTCGACGGCCGGCAAGCTCGTCGGCGAGTTTCGCAGCTGCATCCGCAACTTCTGCCAGGATGCCCAGCCGCCCATGGCGTGCCAGGACGTGAAGCGCGTGCGTCGTGGTCGGCAGCATGCGGCCAGCAGTCAGCCGATCGATCAACGCAGTCTTCTCTTCGAGAGGGACTCTCGGAGAGTCAAACACGAACCGCGCCTTCGGCACCTTCGGCAGCACATCCGTCCCAAGGGCGCGCAACTCCTCGAGCACTTCACTGAGACAGCCCTTCCGCTCGGCAGCCTCGAGGATCGCCTGTGCGTAGACCCTGGCGACCTTGCCCGCAGACGGGTCGAGGGTGTTGGCGTTGTGGTCGTGGCTCGGTGATGTGTTGGACATGTTTGTAGATGGTCCGCAGGTGGCTGCAGCCTTCGAAGTGAAGCCGGGTCAGTTGACGCTGGGAGCGGAGTGAATCGCTGACACGGAGTCGCGAATCAGCCGCTGCTGGTCATCGCCTGAGAGCTTCTCTTTGAGAAACTTCCCGGCAACACTCACAGCCAACTCTCCGGCTCGCTCGGCGATTGTGGAGAGGGCCTCGTCGGTCGCGAGAGTGATTTCTCGTCGTGCGCGGGCCTGTTCCTCATCGGCAGCCCGACGAGCTTCACCGATGATAGTTTGCTTTGTGGTATCGGCGTCACGACGAGCTTCTTCGAGCATCGCACGCACTTCGTCGGCGGCTTCAGCCAGACGCTTTTCGTACGAAGCCAGCATCTGCTTCGCTTCTTGATTCGCACGCTGCGTGGCAGCAATCGTGTCGGCGATCCCCTGCTCACGCTTCTCCAAGCCGGCCATGATCGGAGTCCAGGCGAACTTCGTCAGCAAAACCAAGAGCAGCACAAAGACCGCAAAAGACCAAATGGCGAGGTCGCTCTTGAACGAAGCGGGGCTTTCAAACTCGGCCTGCGAAACTCCCTCGGGAGCGTTGTGGCCAATCTCAACATGACCAGCCGCGTGGTGATCGCCACCATGAGCCGCGTCAGCGTGCCCATGTTCTTCGTGACCCTCCGCATACGAATTGTCACCGTGAGACTCCTCCGTGTGCTCGGAATCAGCCGCCAGAACGGCAGTTGATGAAGCGACCCACATGCAGGAAGCCATCGCGACAGCAGCCCAGCACATCGTTGTTGAGACATGTGCAAACGCCACTCCCAACAGCGACCGACTGCCGCTTGCCCGATCAAATTGTCGTGAACATAGACCTTGAGACATCGCGGAAGGCTCCCTGTGGAGATCGCCGAGGTGTGAGACGCATGAAGAGCTGGTGCCCGGCGCGTGACGGAAGACGGTGAACATCATCCGTCCCGCGCTCGGAACACAGCACCAGCAGGTTTACTGCTGCGAGCAGATGAACAACGCGTAGAACGTGAAGCCTTCGATCAGAGCCGCGGCAATGATCATCGCGGTCTGTACGGAGCCAGCGACTTCAGGCTGACGAGACATGCTCTCGTAGGCGGAGGAAGCGAGCCGGCTGAGGCCGAATGCGGCACCGATGACCGTAAGAGCAACGCCAAACGCTGGAGTCAGGTCGATCAGGGAAGTGCCGCTGCCACCTTCCTGAGCGCTGGCGACATTGGCCGCAAAGACGGTGAAGGCGACGGCCGCGAGCGCGCTGAGGCTGCGGAGGGAATAGAGGGAACGCATCATGACGGGCTCTTGCTCCATGGTCAGGAAAGGGGGAAACGAAACGGATGCCAGAAGGCCCTCCGCATCAGAAACTGAAACAATCCGAGTTTGATGGTGAAAACGATAGTTCTACGAGAAATCACGCGTGTTTGTAGGGGGGGGTCGGTTAGTGCTTGTGGACGCTCGCACCGATGAAAAGTGCCGACAAAAACGTGAAAATGTAGGCTTGCAGGAAGGCCACAAACAGTTCGAGCACACTGAAGAGCGTGCTGCTCACGACGCTGATGCCCGCGACGGTGGCCCACAGACCGAACGAGTACGAAGCAGCTGCTGAAATCATGCCCATGATGCCGAGCAGCACGAGATGCCCTGCCACCATATTGGCGAGCAATCGCACCGCGAGGATCAGATGCTTGATGCAGAGACCGAGGATTTCGATCGCGAAAATCATCGGCTTCAGCAGGATCGCCAGCGGAAGAGGCAGGTCCATGCTGGGAATCTGGTTCGCAAAAAATCCCAGGGGACCAAACTCTTTCATGCCGGCCACAATAACGGTACCGAACGTCACGCCTGCGAGTGCGAGCGTCACCGAGAATGAGGCGGTCGGGGACCCAGCCCACGGCACCATCCCCAACAGGTTGCAGCCGAGCACAAAGAAAAACATGGTCAGCAGCAGCGGCACAAACCGGTCACCAGTGTGAACCGCAAGCGCCGCAGCTCCACCATGACTGTGGTGCCCGTGGTCGCTGTGGTCGCCATGCCCATGATCGTCGTGACCATGATCGTCGTGGGAATCGATCGCGGGACGGGCGATTTCGTCTCGGACGAAGAGGATGAACGTCTCGAACAGATTCGCGACCTTGCCCTTCGCGGGAGCGCCCGAAGAGAACTGTTTCGCGAGTTTCGAGAACACGAAGAAGAGAATCGCAGCGAGCAAGACCTCGAGAATCATGTATTTCGAGATCCCGAAGCCGGAACGCACGGCGTAGAGGCTGTCGAGGTCGGCAAATGGCTGGGGGATCAGGATTTTCCCCGCCATTGCCGTGTTGAACTCTTCCAGGCTCGGCATGTGGCCGGATCCCTCGAACGGCCGTCGGAGGAACTCCGGCACCTCATCAAGCGACTGCCAGTTATGTTGCCACAGCGGCTTGGGAACCTCGAAGAAGTAGGCATCTTTGAGGTGATAGATCGGATTGTGGTCAGACATGGAAGCCGTGGGCGGAAAGGATGGATGGAAGGTCGCCGACCTCGACTGAGTGTCGGCTCTGCCTTACGGTTTCTTCAGTGCGTTGCGAGAGTTTCTGCGAAGTGGGCACAGGCGTCAAATGAAATCACTTTACTCGCGACCTCGACGGCCTTCCCGGGTTTCGAGCAGGTGCAGCAGGATAGCTACGACGAGCATGGTTAGGTAGAAGGCCACAAGCAAGCCGCCCGCACCGGCCTGAGCAAGTTCCGGTTCAGCTGCTGAAATCCACCCCAGCGCCAGCAGGGGTGGCAAGAGCCGTAAGGCGGTCGCCGCGAGCCCCCCGGACGCTACCGCTGCGGGGTTGCCTCGCCGTGTGCAGCGGGCCACAAGCCAGCCGGCAATTGCGCCGGTGCCGGTTACGGTCGATGCAATGGCTACCGCTGGGAGCAGTTGTGGACTTCCGGCACGGCTCAGCAGTACCCAGCCCACTGCCACCCCCTGTGCCGCGACGATGGCAACGCACCCTGAGATCGTCAGGCGACTCTCTGCTTGCGCGTTCGTCACTTCTGCCCCACCGTCATTCGGACAAGCCAAGTAAGGCCCGCCACAAATCCAAACACCAGCCCGACGGCGGCCAGTACCTCGGTGCCTAGGCGATCATCGAGCCAGCCTCCGATGACGGCCGGCACAAACATCGCCATGCCGACCGACATGATGCGGGAAGCCCAGTTGAGTGCGTCACCCATTGGGGATCGGGAAGGGGGTTGTTGCCGCTCATCGTGCGTCATCGCCGCCCGACCTCCAACTCCGATGCCCCAGCTCGCCCCAGCAAAAAGGAGGTTCGCACGAGGCCCTTCCCTTTGACCGGGATTTCACCCCGATCGGCAAACCGAAAGCGGTTTCCCAGAATCTCCCGCGTGGATTGCGAGACGTGGATGCGGGACGGTTCACCATGGGATTCCATGCGGCTGGCGAGGTTGACGGTGTCGCCCCAAAGGTCGTAGGTGAACTTGTGGCGGCCAATGACGCCGGCGACCACGGGTCCGGTGTGAATGCCGATCCTCACCTGCATTGCCAGCCCGCGGGCCTTCATCACGTCACGAAACGCATCTTGCATGCCAAGGGCAAGCTTGGCGACGGCGTCGGCATGGTCCGCACGAGGGATCGGCAGCCCTGCAACGGCCATGTAGGCGTCTCCGATCGTTTTGATTTTTTCCACGCCATGACTGCGGGCGAGTTGGTCGAAGGCGGAAAAAATTTCGTCGAGGAGGCCCACGAGTTCGCGCGGCTCGATCGACTGGGAAAACTCGGTGAATCCGCAGAGATCGGCGAAGAGCACGCTGACTGACGGAAAGTATTCGGCGATCGTGGAGGGGCCGTCCTTGAGCCGGTCTGCGATTTCCTCCGGCAAGATGTTGAGCAGCAACTTTTCGCTCCGCTCTTTTTCCCGTTCGAGATCGGCCAATGACTGCTCGAGAGCCTTGAAGGCCGCGTTTCGCTCGAGCAGGCGGGTGTAGCCCTCGGAATGCGCTCGCACTCGGGCGAGCAGTTCGACTCGATCCGGCAGTTTCACCAAGTAGTCGCTGGCCCCGTTGGTGAGCATCTCTGCCTTAACGGTCGGCTCTTCCTTCGCCGACAGCACGATAATCGGGACGTTTGCGGTGGAGGAGACGGAGCGAAAGCGACGCACCATGTCGAGCCCGTCGATTCCCGGCATCACGAGATCCTGCAGGATCACGGTGGGCTGAAAGCGGGAGGCGGCCTCCAGGGCAGCATCCGCCTCGCGGCAGAACTCGAAGCCGATGCCCTCTTCGCCGGCGAGCAGGCGTCGCACGGCCTCGCCGATCATCAACTGGTCGTCGACCAACAGCACGCGGTGCCGCTGCGGAGAAGCCACGACGACTCACCTTCTTTGAAAGCTGGGGAACTAGGATTCGAACCTAGACTAACTGGTTCAGAGCCAGTCGTGCTACCGTTACACCATTCCCCAATACGCGCCGAAGAATGCCTTAAGTGCCCTGTTGGGGCACCCATTGGCTGGTTTCAGCCGCGGTGGCGCGGGTGGTCGAAGTCGGCACGAGACTAGCCGAGTGCGGGCCGAATGGCAATCGGTCTCCTTCCTTGTTCGGTAACGCTTGCCCAGTTTCCAACGACTGACGATTCATGCCTTCCGCTTCAACCGTGGACCACCTGCTGGTCGATACAGGCTTACGCGAGGAATCGCTCCAAGACTCCAGGGGCCGCAGTAGGGATGCGGTTGGCAGCATGAACTTTTTCCACTGGCTGCGAGAAGGTGTTCGCCAAGCGGTTGTCGTGGGGATTGCGGACGCTTGCGATGCCATCGGGCAGCAGGCTAAAGGAGAAGACTTCGGGCCTGCTTTGGCCGCTTCACTCCGCGAGCGTGTGGCCGCTGAATCGCCGCAGCCAGCCTTGGCCACGGCGGGGAGGACCATCGACGCTTCACCTGCAGGGGGGCCGCGGAGACGACTCGGTCGGTCTCTCAGTCAGCCCGAAGAAGCGTTGAAGAAAGTAGCCTAGGCCGCTCGGCAGCCGCATAATTTTAATCCGCACTGCCTTTACGCCGCCGCCGTTCCTGCGTGCATCTCGCGGCCACTCTCCAATCGGGAACCCGACGGAACTGAGTCTGTTCCCGTCCGCTCGCAGTTCGAGGACCTCTCCCTGCTCTTCAGATGGGCAGCGGCCTGCCCGCTTGCTAAGCACATCTGCCCGGCTACAGCCGCGAGACGGCGACCTCCAGCGGTTGACGGGGGAGCAGTTTCTCAGTTTTCTCCTGGGAAACGAAGCTTTTTGCCAGCCGCTGGCTCCCTGGATGACGTGTTTTTCTGGTTTGGCACGCCGCGTGCACCTGGATTTTGTGCCCGCTAGCCCTGGTTTGGCTGCGTGGCGAGAACCGAGCCACCTAACGGGATCCTTGTTCCATGATGGCTGCCGATGACGAAATCGAGGAGCAGCTGCGAACGATGCTCGCGATCCGCCATCTTCCGTCGTTGAATCGCATCGCGATTCGCGTGGTCGATGGCGTGGTGTTCTTGGCGGGCTCGGTCATGACGTACTTCGAGCGCAACGTTTGTGAGGAATGTTGCCGTCAGATCCCGGGTTTTGCCGGGGTTTGCAACGAAATCGTGGTCGGAGGTTCCGGCCTGCGCAGTTCCGAAGCCGTCTTGCGAAAGGAGGTTCCTCCATCCGAGTGCGAAACGCCCGGGGCTGCCGTCATTCCCTGACGCTTTTCTCTCACTCCCCGCATGCAGCCCCGGGCTTTTTTAGCCTTTTTGAGACCGCCCTCCTGAGTTTGGCGCGAATCGCTGAACACGCCGATGTGGGGGCAAAGCTTTCAGAAAATGATGTTTTTTTTGGAGTTTTTCCCTCAGTAGGGTAATTTATTTAGGTTTGGTGAGTATTCACCCCACGATGCGCAGCCTTGATTTTTCTCTTCATTTCCACAGGTTTTTCCATCGTATGAGGGATCCCATGCTTTTCATTTCGTCGAGACGGTCAAAGAGAGCGTTTACGCTCGTTGAACTGCTCGTCGTGATCGCCATCATTGGCGTTCTCGTTGGGCTTCTGTTACCCGCGGTTCAGTCGGCTCGTGAAGCCGCTCGCCGCATGTCCTGCTCCAATGGCGTCAAGCAACTGATGCTCGCGGTGCACAACTACGAGAGTGCGTTCAGCACCCTGCCACCAGGAACGGACCAGCGATTCAACGGTCCTCACTGGCGGCTCCTGCCGTATCTCGAAGAAACGGCGGTTGAGCAGGCCTACGACAATGGCACGTACGGCACGGGCGGTAGTTGGTGGGCCTCTGGTGCTGCCTGGAACGTGCCTCGAAATGGCGCTACTCCTCCTCAAGGGCGTTGGGGGGCTGGCAAGCCGGACATCAAGACCTTTCTGTGTCCGTCGGCACCATCACCGGAAGAATGTGCGAACCTCGTGCAGATCACTGCGGTGGGATTCGCCGATCAAGACTTCCGTGGAAGTCTGATTGGTGCCGGATCTGGCTCAGGCCCCTACTACTCGATTTACATCTACTCCAACTCCCGTCCCGAGGTGATCTCTGGGCTGGGGCAGACCAACTACGTGTTCAATCGTGGATATGCATCGGACCGCGCCTACCAAGGCCCGTTCACCTACGGCAGCGAGTTGGCCTCGGGAACTGGAATAGCCCGATACCTCAATCCTCCCTCCAAGGGGATCGCGATTGGCGGCATCACCGACGGCACGAGCAAGACCGTTGGACTGATGGAATCGCACGGTGGGTATCTTGACTGGGGTAATCCAGCTCGAAACGGCTGGTGCGGCATGACGTGGGGCCACGCCGTGTTTTACTCCGACTTCGGTTTTTGCCCCGATCCCACCAATCCCAACTGCGACAACAGTCAGCAGGGCCAAAAAATGGGTTGGGCGATGCCGGGCAGTTTTCATGCCGCCAATGTCATGATGACCGGCATGATGGATGGGTCGGTGCGGGGGATCCTGCCTCAGATCGACTATTCAACTTTTGTTTTCATTTGCGGAAAGCACGACGGCACTGCCGTGTCGCTAGATTAATTTTGGTCTAAGGGAGACACTCCATGCGGTTGATTCCGTCACTTCTGCGGGCCGTTGCCTGCGGGCTGGTTACCGTGGCCCTGGTCGGTTGCGGTTCTTCAGAGTCGAAGGACTCGGTTCCGACAACGACCGATCCAAACGCTCCGAAACTTTCCCCGATTGGGAAAGAGGGAGGCGCTGGGGGCGAGTCGGCACCAGCACGAACGCCAGAGGCCGAGCCGCTGGGCGTTGACTGAGTTCAAGACGGCCTGAGTTCAAGGCTCGTTTTTTGTCACTGAAAACTCTGCTCCAGCCGCTGGTGGGCGCAGGGTTTTTTATGGCCCACGGATGGGGCGGGGAATGCGGGCGGTGG
>JBMTLP010000046.1:0-12329 GCA_049433245.1 Pirellulales bacterium | reverse complement strand
ACCGATTTCGAGATTCACGTCGCTGAGTACCGTGTCGATGCCGTCATATGAGAACGAGACATTCTGCAGACGGATCTCCCGGTGCGGTGACGGAAGGCGCTTGGGCTCTTCCTTTTCCGAAAGCTTGGACGGGGTGTCGAGCAGTTCATACAGGGCGCTGGCCGCAACGGTCCCAAGATTGAGGCCGGTGAAGATGCCCGACAGCTTTCGCACCGGATCGCTCGCTCCGATGAGCATGCCGAAGAAGACCATGATGCCCGGCACCGTCATCGGACGCTCCGTCATCGTGATGCCGAAAATGTGCGTCTCTTGGTTGATCACGAGCCATGCGCCGACAGCGATCGACGTGGCCACCATGCCGATACCGAGGATCTCCGTGATCGGGTTGGCGAGCGTGAAGTAGAAGGTGTGCCGCAGCCCCATTCGCATCATGTGCTTGGTGCAGTCGCGGAAACGCTCCTTCTCGAAGTTCTCCATCGTGTAGGCCTGTACGGTCAGCACGTTCCCGAGAGCCTCGAACAGCACGTGATGAAAGCCCATCGCCTGATTGAGCACAGTCTTGGAGACGTTTCGAATGCGGCGATTCAGCCAGACCATGAGAAAGCCCACCACCGGGGCCAGCGTCAGGCAGGCGAGCGTGAGCTGCCAGCTGATCAACCATGCCCCGCCAAGGCAGGCCAGGATCTTGAGGGGTTCGGTCACAGCCCCGCCGTACACGCTCGTGATTCCGCCAGCGAGCATATCGGTGGTGTGCGTGACCTGCGCCATGAAGCCGGCCGAGCCGCGAGCCATGAACTGAGCCCGATCGAGTTCCAGCGCCTTGTCAAAGATTCGCAACCGGATGTTGCGGCTGATGTTCATCGCAACCCAGCCGACCAGCATGGCGCTCGACAATAGGAACACGTGTTTGGTGAACGTGCTCAGCACCACGAAACACACCACCACCAGCACGGTTTGAAACGGGTCGGACGGCAGCCAGTTGAGCCACGGCTTCAACTTCTCAGCAGAGTATTTGGTGGCATGCTCTGCCTGAAGTTCGAGCGAACGGCGATCCACCTCGGCCTGAGCAACCACACTCGCCGCTTCATCAAGGCCTCCTTCCGCAAGCTGCTGTTGCAGTTCGGCAACGCGGGCCTCACCGGTTTCGATGGTCACCGTTGCCTGCTCGATGCGTCGTTCGTTCCAGTTTTGCAACGACTCGCCATTGAGCGTGACTTCGATGATGGGGAAGAGCGCGGCAATGTTGGCTCCCCACAGAGCGGCCACGCCTGCCGAACAGAAGAAGGCTGCCATCAGGATCGGCCAGTACTTTGAGGCATCGCGCAGGGCTCGGGCCAAAGCGCCGATCCCTGTGGGATTCTTCGGGCTCGCGGTGCGGGAAAGCCTGGTAGGAGCGGCGTCGGTCATGCCTCTGTTCAGCCTCTCATGGAGCGCGTGGAAAGTGGGAGGGGGGCACCGTAGAGGTAAATCCGGCTGCGAATCAAGATCGAAGCGACGGAATCTCCAGTCATGGAACGGTCCCGTTCCTTTTGGCGATGGGTATCGGCAGGCCGCCGCCGCGTCAGGAGGGCAACCGCACGGCTGCCACCTGCAAAACCGGGGACCCATGCGGGATCCACGAACGCTGACAAAGGGTCGCAGGCCGCCGAACCTACAGAGACGACGCAACAGACGTGGCTTTTCGCAAGACAGGCAAGCCGGGCAAGCTTGCCTCCTCATCACCGCCCGCGTCGCTGCCCCAGACGCAGTTCCGCCGCCAGAAGCGTGTTGGCGAGGAGCATGGCCACCGTGAGCGGCCCGACGCCGCCAGGCACGGGAGAGATCCAACTGGTGAGCGGCCGCACGGCATCGAAATCCACATCGCCCACGAGGCGGCTCTTCCCGGACGTCGGATCGGTGACGCGGTTGATTCCCACGTCGATGACCGCAGCCCCAGGCTTGACCATGCCTGCTGTGATCAGTCCAGGTCGCCCCACGGCAGCCACCAGGATGTCGGCGGAACGCGTGATGTCGCCCAGATCGGCGGAACGGGAGTGCGCGATCGTCACCGTCGCATCCCCCCCTGCCCCGCGTGACGCCAACAGCAAGGCCAGTGGCTTGCCCACGATGTCACTTCGGCCCACGATCACCGCATGCCGACCCGCAGTGACAATCCCAGCGTCGATCAGCATCCGCTGCACGCCGGCTGCGGTACAAGGCACAAATCGCGGCCGCCCTTGCGAGAGCAAACCGGCGTTTTCCGGATGAAAACCGTCGACGTCGCGATCGGGTGGCACAGCGTCGAGGACCGCCCGCTCGTCAACGTGCTTGGGCAACGGGAGCTGAACAAGGATGCCGTCGGCCGGTCCGTGCTCTTCCGCAGCCACGCGTTGGATCAGCATCACCAGATCGGGGGTCTGCACGCTGGCCTCAACACTCAGCACTTCAGAATCGATCCCCACTCGAGCCGCAGCGGCTTGTTTGCTCTTCACGTACGACGCGCTGGCAGCAACATCACCCACGAGCACCACCACGAGCCGCGGCCGGCGTTTGCACACCTCGACGAACGTCTCAACCTCGGCCGAGAGGCTCGCCTCGATTCGTGCGGACAGCGCCTTGCCGTCGAGCAGCGATCCTCCCTGACTCTCCGCTGCGGTCATCATCGCCCGGCCCAAGCTTTCCATTGCCGCTCAAGGTCGCTCGCGTCGGTTTCCCCATGAAACAAAAACCGGTACCGCAGCGGGAGGTCGGCACCTGCTGCCAAGGTATAGCCACCAGGCTCACTGTCATTCCCTGTGAAATGCTTCACGCCAAACGGGTTGGCCGTAAACAGCCCGTAGTCACGAGCATGCCACCGCGTGGGATGCCGGAGGTTTTCGGGATGATCAAACAGGGCGATCCCGACCGGCACTCCGTCAATCTCACCGAAGTAATCGACCCACCTCGCTCGCTTGCCCCACGCATCGCCGTCGACGAGCCCCTCGGACGTTCGGATATGACCGGCAGCCCCAGACGACCCGGAGCCGTCTTTGAGTTGCAGAGGAGTACGGACGCGAATCGCCATCGAGCCTTCTTTCGTGTCGCCAAAGTGAACCTCGCCTTCGCTCCCATGGAGCGTGACGCTGATATCGATCGTTCGCTCGTTCTCGTCACCGTCGAACCGATAGACTCGCGTGTCGGTGAGCACTGCCTTTCCATCTGGTGCCAACCAGGCGTTCTCGCTCACGATCGCCCCATCATCCGTGACACGCATCGACTTTTGCACGATGCGGGCATGTCGTCCCTCGCTGTCTGGACGATGGGCCCAGAAGTCCACTCCGTTGACCTCGTCGTGCGTAAACCACAGCGACTCATGATGCACATGATCTGTCGCTTCCGCCTCCACCCCCTCTTCGACCGGATACGACCGCGTCATGGGAATCCCACCCGGCCCGAGCACCGGATAGAGAATCGGCTTGGCGTAACCGGTGTGGATGTACGATGTGAATGGCTGGCCGTCGAGCAACACATCAACGCGATCGTCACGGTTCTGAAAGGTCACCTCGGCCGCGATGAGTGCCGTGACCGGTGCCGCCAACGCCGCAGCCAAGAGCCCACAAACTGTCACAGACTTCGCCCAGTTCGTCATGTTCAGCGTCTCCTCTCGATCTTCGCGGGGTCGCAGAAGCCTGCGACTCATGCCTCGTCGTCATCTCCCTCGTCGCCGTCTTCATCAACCACCATTGGAGCGACGGGAGCCGACTTCTCGAGCGTAAACTGCATCCGCAGTTGGTGCAGGATTTCTTCGAAGAGTTTTGTTTCCTCTGAAGTGCGGTTCCCGGCTGTCTTGACCTCCAGCATCGCGATCGTGTCGATGAAGTGGCGGGCACTCGGGAGGTTCCGAATCGGCTTGCCGGTAATTGGGTTTGGCACCCGTCCGAGGGCCATGAGGGCCTGCGTGAAGAGCGTTTGGATGTGGAAATCCAACGTAGCCGGCGGAGCTTCTCCTGCTGCCGCCGCCATTTTCTCAACGAACTCCTCTGAAGAGAGATCCATTTCGTCAGCCATCAATTCAACTCCTCAAAATACCTTCGGTGCGATGTCCGCACGCCTTGGGCCAAACGCAGGCCCGTTTTGTCACGATTCGGCGACCCAGGCACTCCCCGCGTGCCTCGCGACCGCCGCACGCACCAGCCCGGCGAACAGCGGATGGGCTGCCGTGGGCTTGCTCTTAAACTCCGGATGGAACTGAACTGCCACAAACCAAGGATGATCAGCAAGTTCAACGATTTCGACGAGCGAACCATCTGGGCTTGTTCCGGCAATCGTTAAACCGGCGGCCTGCAACTGTTCCCGGTAGCTGTTGTTGAACTCGTATCGATGTCGATGCCGCTCAGAGACTTCGCACGTGCCGTAGGCCTCGGCACTGCGAGTCCCCAACTGGATTGCCGCAGGCTGAGCGCCAAGCCGCATCGTGCCCCCCTTGTCGGTCACATCCTTCTGCTCCTCAAGCAGGCAGATCACTGGATGAGGCGAAGATCGATCAAACTCGGTTGAGTGGGCACCCTCCAAGCCGGCCACGTGCCGAGCAAAGTCGATGACGGCACACTGCATGCCAAGGCAGATACCAAGAAAAGGGAGGCCGCGTTCTCGAGCGAAGCGGATCGCCTTCACCTTGCCTTCGATGCCGCGCTCGCCAAAGCCTCCCGGCACGAGCAGCCCGTCAAAACCCGCAAGCAAGCGTTCGGCGCCTTCTTGCTCGATGTCTTCGCTGTTGATCGGCTGTATCCGCACCTGCGTCCGCCCATGGATCCCGCCATGGTCGAGAGCCTCGTAGATGCTCTTGTAGGCATCGCGGTGTTCGGCGTACTTGCCGACCACGGCAATCGAAACCTCGTGCTCTGGGTTACGAAGTCGGTGCAGGATCTCGTGCCACTGCTCGAGATTTGCGGCCGGGGCCTTCAAGCCAAAGCAACGCAAAATGATCTCATCGATCCGGTTGCTCTGAAGCGACAGCGGCACTTCGTAAATCGAGAAGTCTTTGTCGCGTTCTTCAATCACTGATTCCAGTGGAACGTTGCAAAACAGCGCGATCTTCTCTCGGTCGTCGACATCTAAGGCTCGCTCCGTGCGGCAGACCAGCACATCGGGCTGGATGCCAATCTGCCGCAGGATGCCGACGGAGTGCTGGGTGGGCTTGGTTTTCAGCTCGCCAGCTGCCTTGAGGTAGGGCACGAGCGTGAGGTGGATGAACATGCAGTTCTCCCGACCCACGTCGAGCGGGATCTGCCTGATGGCTTCGAGAAACGGCAGACTCTCAATATCCCCCACCGTGCCGCCGATCTCGGTGATCACGACGTCGGTTTCGTCGTCTGCGAGTTTTTTGACGACGTCCTTGATCTCGTTGGTGATGTGGGGGATCACCTGCACGGTCTTGCCGAGAAACTCGCCCCGCCGCTCCTTGTTGATGACCGACAGATAGATCTGCCCGGTTGTGTAGTTGCTGTCGCGGGTCAGGCTGGTCGAGGTGAATCGCTCGTAGTGACCGAGATCGAGGTCGGTTTCACTCCCATCATCGAGGACATAGACCTCACCATGCTGAAACGGGCTCATCGTGCCCGGATCCACGTTGATGTAGGGATCGAGCTTCTGCATCTTGACCCGCAAACCGCGGGATTCCAGCAGCATGCCGATCGATGCGCTCGTGAGTCCTTTGCCGAGAGAGCTAACGACGCCTCCGGTCACGAAAATATGCTTGGTCACGCCTGCGGTTTCCTTCCCGAGTGGTTCGCCAGAGGGGTGGCAAACCGGCCGGTGGCACGGCCCTGCACCGTGCGGCCGTTCGGATTGAAGCAGTGTTCGCGTGACCGGTCAAATCAACCCGCTGGCTTCACGGGTACAAGCGGCGGATCTGCCGAAAGTGGAATCGTCGGTGTGGCAGGAGTAGGCGGCTGGAGCGGCGTCGTGGGCACCGGCTGCGGGAGCCCCGAAACTGGCTGGGGCGAGGGCTGCGGAACCGTGGGGGGAGGCCCGACCGGCTGGCCTGAGGCGGCCGGCACGTTCGCTGGCGAAGGCTGGACGGCTGATCGAGTGTTCAGATCCACGACGAGTTGCACCACCTCAGGCCGGATCGCCAGCCCTCGGTTGTTGAACACGTCGTAGGGCGTCACGCCAAACCGCCCATAGAGTTTCGCGTTCGCATCGTTGTCGATAGCGAGATCCGCCCCTGACACGGAAACCCCCAGAAACAGACCACGGCTGCGGGCGTATGAGTAGATCTCAGCCCCCAGTCGGGCGTCGGTGCCGGCATTTGCCTGCCGTCCGATAGGCCCCAGGGCCACGGAGGCATCGGCACCGAGCGTGACCTTGTTGCCCTGCAGCAGGTTTTGCAGGCTCTGCGGCGTGGCAAAAATGAGCACGATGTCGGCCGCCTGCACGCCAACCTGAAACCCAAGGCTCCCTCCCCCCATCGCGCACATGGCGGGCGGACTCCACGATCGGTCGGCGTTGCGAATCATGAACACGCCCTTGCCGTAGTTGCCGGCGAAGATAAAGCCGCCCTTGATCATGTTGGGGAAGATCGCGATGCCCTCTGCCTGCGCGAGCATGCCCTGCGGAATCGACTCTATCTGCAGACCGCAAAACTGATCGAGCGTGGACCGGGAGGAGTTCACGGTCTGCAACTCCTGCACCGCAGGATCAAGCTGCAGCTGCCCGTAAGAGGGGCTCGCAGACAACAGACCGCTGGCAACGAGAGCCGCGGCGAGCAAGGCGACAAGGCGGCAATTCTTCAGACAACACATGGCGACTCCTTTCGCAGGCGTGATCCGCAGAGTCTATTCCCCACCGGGCGACGGGGTCGATTCCAGTTGCAGCCCGACTGCCAAAGGGCGCAGCGGCAGGGGGTTTGTCGGCTGCAATCGCTGGTTTTCCTGCGATTTCAGGCCCGCGTGTCTGCATTTGGTCGCATCTGACGTATCCTCGAATCGTGATGCCAGCCTCGTTTGCCGCCCCCTCGCTCCCCAGCATTCCGAGACCCGATGACTCAGCCCACCGCCGACATTCGCATCGAGAGCCTCGAGCCTTTGGTGCCGCCAGCTCGCCTGACCGCCCTGCTCCCGCTCGACGAGAAGGTCGTGCAGACGATTGTGGCTGGCCGCAAGGCAGTCGAAGCGGTGCTCTCGGGCGAAGACCCACGGGTCCTCGCCATCGTCGGCCCCTGCTCGATTCACGACCTCGACGCAGCCCGCGACTACGCCGGGCGGCTCAAGCAACTCGCCGACAAAGTGGCGGATCGATTGCTCGTGGCAATGCGAGTGTACTTTGAGAAGCCCAGAACGACCGTCGGCTGGAAAGGCTTGATCAACGATCCACATCTCGACGACTCCTTCGATGTGGCCACCGGACTACGGCTGGCTCGCAGCCTCTTGATCGAGATTGGCGGCATGGGGTTGCTCACCGCGACCGAGTTTCTCGAACCGATCACCCCGCAGTACATCGCCGATACCGTGGTTCTCGGAGCGATTGGCGCTCGCACCACCGAGAGCCCCACCCACCGTCAGATGGCAAGTGGCCTCTCCATGCCCGTGGGCTTCAAGAATGCCACCGACGGCTCCCTGCAGGCAGCCGTCGATGCGATGCAGTCTGCCCAGGCCCCACACAGCTTCTTGGGAATCGACTCGCTCGGAGGAACCTGCGTGGTTCGCACGGCAGGCAACCCCTGGGGTGTGCTCATGCTGCGTGGCGGCCGGAGTGGGTCCAACTATTCCTCCGACGTGTTGGCGGAAGCTCGCGAACGGCTTGCCAAGGCGGGGCTTCCCGAGCGGATCATCGTCGACTGCAGTCACGCCAACAGCGGGAAAGACCATCGTCGGCAGTCGGTCGTGTGGCGTGATGTGCTCCGTCAGCGGATCGAGGGAGACCGCTCCATCGTGGGCTTGATGCTCGAGAGCAATCTGATGCCGGGTAGCCAACCCGTTGCCGAACGCTCCACGTTGACCTACGGCGTGTCGATCACCGACGGCTGCATCGGCTGGGATGAAACGGAGTCGCTCCTCACGGAAGCGCACGCGATGCTCGGCCAACAGCCCGTGTCGTAAGCGAGTCGCGAGGTGGTGCAGGCGTGCTCGTGGATCACGCCAGCACGTCGTGGATCACATGCCCGTGCACATCGGTCAGCCGGCGATCGATGCCTGCCGTGCGAAACGTCAGCCGGGTGTGGTCGATACCCATCAAGTGCAGGATCGTGGCGTGGAGGTCGTAGCAACTGGCCTTCCCTTCGGCGGCCTGATAGCCGAGCTCATCGCTCGCGCCATACGTCGCGGCGGCTTTGATGCCTGCACCGGCAAGCCAGGTCACAAAACTCCCCCCGTTGTGGTCGCGGCCTAGGCTCCCTTGCGCGAAGGGCGTGCGGCCAAACTCGGTTGACCACACCACCAGCGTGTCGTCCATGAGGCCTCGCGCCTCGAGGTCGTGAACAAGCGCGGCGATGGGCTGATCAACACTCAACGCAATCGGGGGGAGTTCGGTTTGAATGTTGCCATGGTTGTCCCAGTTGTTGACTGCGCCCTGTGGTCCACTCCACACCTGCACAAATCGACTGCCTCGCTCGATCAACCGGCGTGCCAACAGGCATCGTCGCCCAAAGTCTTCGGTCTCCGCACGATGCAGGCCATACGCCTCGTGCGTCGCCTTGGTCTCCGCTGTCAGGTCAAACGTCTCTGGTGCAGACAACTGCATACGGGCAGCCAACTCACCTGCGGCAAGCCGGGCCTCAAGCCTCGAATCACCTTCCCGCTCCAAGGCATGCTGCCGATTCAGCGATTGAAGCACTTCGCGAGCCTCTCGATCCGAGTCGCCTCGGGCGAAGATGTAGCGAGCATCAGCCAGCAGATTCGGGACGGGATCGGCAGCTGCCGCGTCAATCACGGTGCCCTGATGCCGAGCTGGCAGAAACCCTGCGCTAAAGTTGGCCTTCTGGTTGTAGGGCAGGCCTCGTGCATCAGGCAGCACCACAAACTCAGGAAGTTCGTCGGAGATGCTTCCAAGACCGTATGAAATCCACGCGCCCAAGCACGGAAATCCTGGCAACGTGAAGCCGGTGTTCATCATGTAGCTGGCAGGGCCGTGCACGTTGCTCTTGCTCGTCATCGCCATGAAGAAGGCGAGTTTGTCGACGAGCCCCGCTTGGTGCGGAAACACGCTGCTCACCCAACGGCCGCTCTCGCCGTGCCGAGCGAAGGAGAAGGGGCTCTTCATCACCGCCCCCGCTTCCGCCGTGAATCCTTCCGGCTTTTCCTTGGGGCCGAGCATCTGCCCGTGCAGCCGCTCGAGCTCGGGCTTGTAATCAAAGGTGTCCATGGGGCTTGCGCCACCATTCATGAACAGCTGAATCACCCGCCGCACACGTGCCGGATGATGGAGACCGTTGATGCTCTGCTGTCCGCTCTCGCCAGCGTACCCGTCGCGGGCAAGCCAGCATGAGGCCGCGAGCGCCCCGAAACCACCTCCCGCATCGGCGAGAAACCGACGCCGCCCAGCAACCGCAAGATGGCTGTGGAGTCCCATGGTGCGGCCCTACCCTTAATCCAGAAACAAGAACTCGTTGCTATTGAACAGCACCCGACAGACGGCCGCGAGCCCGTGACGCTCTGCCAAGGCTACCAACTGCTCGCTTTCGCGCTCGCGAGGTTCTCGCAACCAGGCTCGGCGGACCGCCTCTTCCACCTGTTGCGTCAGCGAGGCTGCTTGAGCCTGCGACACAATGTCGGCCGCCATCGCTTCGGCATGGTGCAATACAAACGCATTGTTTTGGAGAGCGAGAGTCTGCAGGGCCGAGACCGACTCCCCTCGCTGCGACACGAGGAGGCCCAGGTCTGGAAAATCAAACGCGTCGAAGAACGGGTCGGGAATGCCCCGCCAGACGACCCGGTAGATGCTCCGCCGCTGCATACCGGGCTGCTCCCAATCGACCGTCGCGTAGTCGAGAACCGGCGTGAGCTGTGGCCCAGGAGATTGGGAGAAGTGTTGATCGCCTGGCCCACCCATCGTGAGATCAAGCTGACCGCTTGCGGCGAGAATTGCGTCTCGCAAGCAGTCTGCATCCAGACGACGACGGCTCGCGCGTGCATAGAGTCGATTCTCAGGATCATGCGCGGCCACATCGCCGGGTGCTTGCGAAGACTGCCGATACGTTTGACTGGTGCAGATCAACCGGTGCAGGTCCTTCAGGGAACCACCGTTGTCCCGAAAAACGCACGCCAAGTAGTCGAGCAGGTCTGGATGGCTGGGAAGGCTGCCCATCCGACCGAAGTCGCCTGGGGTATCACAGAGTCCGCGACCAAAATGGAAATGCCACACCCTATTGACCACACTCCGCCACGTGAGCGGATTGGCAGGGTCGGTCAGCCAGGACGCGAGGGCCGCGCGGCGCGCCTCTTCGCCGTGGCCTTCCGGAAGGTCGAAGTACTTTTCGAGATGCGTCAGGCATGAGAGGGCTCCCGGCCCAACCACCTCGCCGGGAACGTCAATGTTGCCGCGTTTGAGCACCTGAATCACACGGGGCTCAGGGTAGCGAATCACACCCCGCTCATTCTCTGCCACCTTTGCGGCGGCATACACCTTCTCCTGCGACGGAAGCTTTGCCAGTTCACGGCGGGCGATGTGATCGAGAACCGCCGCATGGAGCGCGACCTGCTCGTCGCGTGAGCGATCCCCCTGGGTCTTTGACAACACCTTCAGCGCTGCACTCGGGAGGGCTGCCGCGGCGTCTGGGTCGGCAGAGGTGGCTGAAAGCTGGAATCGCCCGATCACGTGGCCGCCACCGTGGGCCTGCTCGAGCTGAATGAGCAAGCGTTCTCCGGGAGCGACCTCCAAAGGTTCGGCCACTTCGAAAACAGCATGATGCGGCTGCCCGACTGCCGGATGAATGCCCCAGGCCGTTTTGTGATTGCCATCGATCGCGTGTTCGATCGTCCAGCCTTCCTGATTGAAGTCGGCGGTTGCCTGCCGGAGAACCACGGGCTCACCCTGAGGATGTCCGGGCGTCAATCGCCGCAGCGAAACCTCGCTGAGATGGAAGTTGCCGTTGTCCGTACGCCCAGGACCTTGCATCGGGAGCGATTCGTCTGGGAGGACATCGAGGCGAATCGCGGTGACACGCCTCAGGGACGTGCCTACCACGACCGTCGTGGAATCGACCTCTGGGCGTTGGCCAGACGACAGCACCGAACCGTCGGTCTGCACCGTCAACTCCGCACCATGCCCAGAAGCGACAACCTGCAAGTCGAAGGGCTGCCATGTCGCCCTCGCCCCACCCCGTTCTTCCCAATCGGCAACCAGTTCGCACGACGTCTCGGACAAGAGCACCGCCTCATCCTGTGCGGCCGCGGCCGTGGCGAGCGATTCCCAACGCACGCGATCGCGGGCCACCTGAGGATCTGCATCAAAGAGCACATCCCCCTTCCCTATCCCGGCAAACACCGCCTGGAGCGAGTAGTAATCTCGCTGCGAAACGGGATCAAACTTGTGTGCATGACAGCGAGCGCAGTTGGCGGTGGTGCTGGCAAAGGCACCCAACGTTTGGGTGACGAGATCGTCGCGATCGAGATTCTCGTAGTTCCGCGGAGCCGTGCTGGCGGCGCTGTGGTCGTACGGTCCAGCCCCGAGATACCCAAGGGCCACACGACGATCGGTCGACTCGGCAAAAAACACATCGGCGGCGAGTTGCTCCCGCACAAAGCGTTCCCAAGGCACATCCGCATTGAAACTCTCAATCACATAGTCGCGAAACCGCCAGGCGTTCGGCCGGAAAACGTCGTGCTCAAAACCATGCGAATCGGCAAAGTGAATCGTGTCGAGCCAGTGGCGAGCCCAACGCTCCCCATAGCGGGGCGAGGCCAGGAGCCTCTCCAGCACGTTCTCGTAGGCGCGATCGCTGTTGTCCTTGAGAAACGCCTCGACCTCGCCTGGGCTGGGGGGCATGCCATGGAGATCAATCGTCAACCGGCGAATCAACGTGCGGCGGTCCGCCTCAGGAGCGAAGGCGAGGTCGTGCGCTGTGAGTTCTGCACGAATAAACGCGTCAACTGGGTGCGGTTTTCGATGAGCCTTGCTCTCGGCTGACTCCGTGGGGAGTTTGGGGAGCACCAACTCCCGGAGCGACCACCAGTCTGTCGAGATGCTCCCCGTTCCCGCAGGCACGACCGTTCGAGGGTCGGCAGCCCCGGTCGCCACCCAGGTCACCAAGACCTCGATCTCAGCGTCGGGAAGTTTCTCGTCTGGCATCGCCAGTTCAGCGTGAACATGACGAACCGCCTGAATCAGGAGACTTGCATCTGGATCGCCTGGCACGACGGCAGGGGGGGGCGCGC
>JBMTLP010000045.1:0-12621 GCA_049433245.1 Pirellulales bacterium | reverse complement strand
AGCGTGTCTTCGGAGAGACCGAGATCGTCAAACAGCGGCCCATCGACGTTGGCTGGAAGTGGCGGAGCGGACTTCGATTGTGCCGGACGTGCGGACGCCGTGGGCGCTTCCGTTGCCTCGCTCGCAACCGCTGCTCCCGGAGGCGTATCTCGCTGCTCACCTGTCTGCGGTCGGACTGATTCTCGACCACCACGCCTCGACCGACCACCACGTCGTGATCGACCGCCAGATCGCCGCCCGTCCTTGGCGGCATCGGCCCCATTATGCTCCACAACTGATTCCTTGCACGAGATCTATGACTCCACGCCCCAAACGCCGCCGTTCCACGGCAGGCAGACTCGCAACGCAACAGCGTGCCAGGCTGGGGGCGCACTCGGTCACCCCGCTTTTCTTCGGTCTTTCGCAGGAAGGCTACCACGCCCGCCCCCGGGCAGCAAACTCGGGGTCGCCAGCCGGCCCCCCAACACGCCAGCCCCTCTCGGACAGGGCGAGCAGCAACCCCGAAAAACCCCGGTCGCTTTTTCTTGGGGCCGTTAGCGATCGAAGAAGCGGCGAATCGCCCAGAGGGTCGCAGCCCGTCCAGCCCGGGCGATCGACCGGGTGAGCGGGATGCTCTTGGGGCACACAGCCACGCAGTTTTGGGCGTTTCCGCACATCTGGATGCCACCACGATCAGTCAGCGCCTCAAGCCGCTCGTCGGCAATCATCTTGCCGGTCGGGTGGGAGTTGAAGAGCATCGCTTGGCTCACCGCATGGGCACCCAGAAAGTTCTTGTCGAAGGCCGCATTTCGGCGGGCCTCGAAGGCTTCTTGCGACTCGCCGTCGAGACGCTCGACCTCAACCTTCGTGAACTGCGGGCACGCCTCCATGCAGCAACCGCAGCTGATGCAGGTGGCCAGCGGATAGGCATCTTCCTGCTCTTCCGGAGAAATCCGCGGCCCGGGCCCCTGGTCGTAGGAACCGTCGATCGGCACCCACGCCTTGACTCGCGCGAGCGAATGAAACACCCGACGACGATCGACCATCAGGTCTCTCACCACGGGAAACTTGCTCATTGGCTCGAGAACAATTTCTTCCGGCTGTTCCTCAACGAGGCGATCCACGAGCGCCGTGCATGCCATTCGCGTGCGGCCATTCACCAGCATCGTGCACGAACCACAGACCTCCTCCAAGCAGTTGCAGTCCCAAGCAACCGGGGACACCTTCCGACCATCCTCAGTCGTGCTGGAAGCCGCGATCTTCTGCAGGATGCTGATCACATTCATGTTGGGTTCGTAGGGAATGACGTGGCACTCCCAGTAGCTCTCCCGGCCAGGGGAGTCCTGGCGGAGCACACGCACACGGAGCGACTCGGGCGTGGCCTTTACAGACTTCGCCGCCGTCCCGTTTCCTTCGCTCTGCCCGTCAACCGCCCGAATCATGGCCTGATCTCCTTCTCCGGTTCGCCCCGAATCCCGTCATTCACGCTTTGCTTACTAACCCAACCCAATGCCACCGCAGACGCTGCCTGTTTACTGCCCACGGCGTCAACGTGTCACAGCCAACTCCGCCGCCTCTTTCGCCTTCTGCCGTTCTCGCCACACCTCTTCAATCACCTCTCCACCAACGAGGCCGTACAGCCGCGGCCGTGGCGTGATCAACGAGGTGTCGATGTCCTCGTACGTCAGTACGGGATGGCCGTCTTCGCCGTGGCGAGCGAGAGTGGTCTTCAACCACTTCTTGGTGTTTTCCTCAAAGCGGTCGCACCATTCTTCGGCCAACCGCCGACGTTCGGCCGGGTCGTCCGCTTCGACGCCTGGCATGGCGAACTCCGGCTTGTAGTGAGCCCCGCGACACTCGTCGCGCTGCAGTGCACCCTTGAGGATCAACTTTGCCAGCGGGAACATGTCCCCCAGGGCCTTGGTGAAGACCACGTTTTGATTGGTCCAACTGCCCGTGTCAGACAATGAGCACTTCTGCCAACGACGCTCAAGTTCACAGACGCCTTCGTACGCCTCGGCAAGTTGGTCGTTGCGACGGACCACCGTGCAGGCCCGTGTCATCAACTTGCCCAACTCGTCGTGCAGACCGTAGGGGTTTTCTCCGCCGGCCGGCCGACTGAGTAAGTCGGCGTGTCGCTGCTGCTGCCGCTTCACCGCCTCAGTGAACAGCGGAGCAGCCGGATCCGTTGGGCCAGCCTTGTCGAACGACGCAACCACGCCCGGAGCGACGAAGAGCCCGCTGAAAATGCAGGAGAGCAGCGAGTTGGCGCCAAGTCGATTGGCACCGTGGTACTGGTAGTCGCACTCACCGATCGCATACAGACCGGGGAGGTTTGTCTGCTGGTTTCGAGGAGAGCCGGCAACCAAACCACCCGTCTCGCTTCGCTCGAAATCCACCCACAGGCCACCCATCGAATAGTGAACCGCAGGAAAAATCTTCATGGGCACGAACCGCGGATCAACACCCTGGAACTTCTCGTAGATCTCGAGGATGCCGCCGAGCTTGCGATCGAGAGTTTCCTTCGGAATGTGCGTCAAGTCGAGGTAGACGCAGAGCCGGTCCTTCTCAACAGACAGCCCCTCATTGGTGCAGATATTGAAGATCTCGCGAGTGGCAATATCGCGGGGCACGAGGTTGCCGTACTTGGGATACCGCTCTTCAAGGAAGTAGATCCGTTCCGACTCAGGGATGTCTCGCGGATCGCGGGAATCCTGAGGCGTCCGCGGAACCCAAACTCGCCCCCCTTCACCACGAGCGCTCTCGCTCATGAGCCGCAGTTTGTCGGCACCCGGTATCGCCGTCGGATGCACCTGAATGAACTCGCCGTTGCCGTAGAACGCCCCAGCCGCATAACACCGACTCACCGCACTGCCAGTGCAGACCATCGACATCGTCGAGCGACCAAAAACGAGGCCGCATCCGCCGGAGGCTACGATCACGGCGTCAGCGGGAAACGCCCGAAACTCCATGGTCACGAGGTCTTGGCAGATCGCCCCGCGACACCGGCCCTGGTCGTCGAGCACAGGCTCCAGAAAGTCCCAGAACTCCCACTTCTTGACCTTGCCTGCGACTTCCCAGCGTCGCACCTGCTCATCCAGGGCGTAGAGCAACTGCTGCCCAGTCGTGGCCCCTGAAAACGCCGTTCGCTTGTAGAGTGTGCCACCAAATCGACGCTGATCGCGAAAGCCTTCCGGGGTGCGGTTAAAGGGGACACCCAATCGATCCATCAGATCGATGATTTTGGGGCCCCAGTCGGCCATCTCCTTCACCGGAGGCTGGTGCTGAAGAAAGTCACCGCCATAGACCGTGTCGTCGAGGTGCTTGAACTCGTTGTCCCCTTCCTGTCGCGTTTGCGTATTGACGCTGTTGATGCCTCCCTGAGCACACACGGAATGGGAACGCTTCACCGGCACGAGGCTGACAAGATCGACGTCGATCCCGAGCTCAGCGAGCCGCATCGTTGCGGCCAGACCTGCCAACCCGCCGCCGATCACCAACACTCTCGGACCTGCCATCCTCGATCGCTCCTTTGAATCAATAACTCGTACGTCGATCAGTGAGCCGGTGCGGTCTCTGCCCCCGCACCCGCCTCGGCTGGTTCAACCTTGCCTTCGAGAAGTGCGCGGGCTTCCGACATCCGCGTTTCCACCGCCCGAGCCTCGTCAACGTCCACCATTCGCATGCCAGCCAGGCCGCCAAGGCCGGCGGCCCCGAGCGCTACCCCCACGGCCACGCTGAACCAGCTCGCCCGCCGCATCGCAGCAGGACTCGTCCAGATACCCCACGTCACCCCCAGCGACCAGAGGCCGTTGGCAAGGTGATAGACAGCTGAGAGCACCCCGATGGCGTAGAGCACCGCCACCAACATGGGTCGCAGTGCGGCCGAGGCGGTGCTCGCGGCATGGTGAGGATCGAAAGCCCCTCCGCCGAGCGGCTTGCCCATCGCATGCAGTTGCCAGATGTGCCACAGGATAAACGCGAAGGCGATCATCCCGGTCACCCGCTGAAGCGTGTACCGAATGTTGCCCGCGTACGGATACGAACCCACGTTCGGAAGCCCACCGGCGATAATCGCCATCCCCACGCCCGCATGAAACATCATCGGCAAGAAGATGAACGCCCACTCGACAACGGGCAGGAGGGGGCCGAGCGAGTGGATCATGTCGACTCGCGACTGAAACACATCCGGGCCGGCCAGCACCGACGCGTTCGTCAACAGATGGACAACCAGGAAAGCGCCGACCGGCACGAGCCCCGCGAGCGAAAAGAGACGGTAGATCAGGAACTGATTCCGCTCAAGAAATGAGGCCTGATCCGCATCTCCCGACTGACTCGAAGCACTCACCTGATGAATCCTTGGGGGGCAACTCGGATGAACGATGCACAAAACGCTCGTTCGATTCACAGTATAGGAGCCGCAGAAACGCGGGCAACGCACCCGACTGCGGCCACCAGCAAACCGCTCCTGCGACGCCACCCCACCACCCTCGCTCGCAAAAATCTTGGTGGCAAATGGTCTTTTTTCCCAACTCTGTGGATACTTGAAGGAGAAGTTCGGGTGGCTCGTCGCCCCCGCCGCATCAACCTCCCCTTCACGCACCTGCACCGCACGTCATGGACGGCTCTGCTTTGCAACTCAGCCCGCGATCAAGCGACCGCCCCGCGGTGTTGATCACTGACGATGACGCGGCGCTGCGCGAAACGCTGCGAGCAACCCTTGAGCCCTGCGGCGTAGAAACGCTCCTCGCGAGTGACGGGCTTGAAGCAGTTGAGATCGTCCGCAGCACCACAGTGCACCTCGCCGTGCTCGACATGCACATGCCCCGCCTGACCGGCCTGGATGCCATGCTCCGGCTGCAGGCCATGGGCTTAGATCTTCCCTGCATCCTCATTTCCGCCAAACTCGATGCAAGCCTCAGGGAGGCCGCAGGACGAGCAAACGCCTACTCGTTACTTCCCAAACCCATCTCAAGAGTGGAGTTGACCACGTCGGTGTGCCGAGCCCTCGCCTCTCGCTATCGCTGGACGGCGCCTAACAACTGAAGTTGCGAGGCTCCGCAGGACGATTGGCCCGCAGGGCGCCGCTTTTTTATACTCCTGCAGGTGTGCGGTTCGGTGCCGCGCGATCACCGCGCGAAGGAATGCCGTGTCGGAAACTCTCCACTTGGTGACGCTCGCCTCTGCTGCTCAGCCAGCAGTGGTGAAGAATCTGCTCTCCTCCGCAGGTGCCCACGTCACGCAGTCATCAAGTCTTGCGGAGGCGGTTTCCCTTCTGACTTCCGATCACGCCCAAGGCCTGCTGTTGTCTGCGGGAGACGGTGCTGACCAGGTTGCCTCGCTGCTCCGCGACCACGAACTCCTGATGCACCTGCCCGATGGTGTGGCGCTGCTCGACGCTGAAAACACCATCCGCTGGGCGAATCCTGCGATGGTGGGCTGGTGCACATGCGAGAGCGTCGAGGGACACAACTTCTACGCGGTGTTGGGCGACCCCGAGATTCTGGGGCCCGACTTTTGCCCTTTGCACACGGCCCTTTCGAGTGGATCCGCCACGTCGTCAACGCTGCGGATCGGCGAAAACCGCTACCTGCACGTGCATGCCACGGCGATCGCCAACTCTTCCCAGTCAACCTGCACGGCCTCCGCTCCAACACTCGTACTGGTGTCGGTGCGCGATGTTTCCAGGCAAATTCTTGAGCAAGAAAAGCGGGCTGCGATCCACTTGGCCGGCAGACAACTCGCCGACCTCACGCCGGACGAACTTGCCGACATGACGATTGAGGAGCGAATCGACCTCCTCAAGAGCAACATCCTCCACTACTCAAAAGATCTGCTGAAATTCGATGTGGTCGAGATTCGTCTGCTCGATGAGCAGACCGGGCGACTCGAACCACTGCTCGCCGAAGGCATGGAACCGGTGGCACTCGAGCGGGTGCTCTACGCCAAGACTGAAGACAACGGCGTGACGGGATACGTTGCAGCCACGGGCAAGAGCTACCTCTGCAACGACACCCTGGCCGACCCTCGCTACATCGAGGGCTGCCGAGACGCCAAGAGTTCCTTGACCGTGGCCCTGGAACTGCATGACCGGGTGATCGGAACCTTTAACGTCGAAAGTCCAAAACCAGGGGCTTTTGACACCACGGACCTGCAGTTCCTTGAGATCTTCTCCCGCGACGTCGCCGCCTCACTCAACACACTGGAACTGCTCGTAGCAGAGAAAGCATCGACGGCAGCAGAGAGCGTGGAAGCGATCCATGGAGCCGTGGCCCTGCCGGTCGACGCCATTCTCCACGAAGCGGTGGGCGTGATGGAGAAATACATTGGTCACGACGCTGACGTGGTTGCCCGCCTGCAGCGGATCCTCCGCAACGCCCGCGACATCAAGCAGGTGATCCAAAAAGTGGGAGAAACGATGACTCCCACGCTTGCCCACGCCCAACTGCGTCAGCATGAGCGACGCCCTGGGCTCTCAGGCAAACGGGTGTTGGTGGTCGACGCCGATGATCAGGTGCGTTCGGCGGCCCACTCGCTGCTCGAGCGGTATGGCTGCACCGTGGAAGCTGCCCGCGACGGCGCCGAAGCGATCTCACTCGTGCGAGCCGGCTGCGGTGAAGCCTACGACGTGATCATCTCGGATATCCGTTTGCCGGACATGAGCGGCTACGAACTTCTGCTGAAGCTTCGCGACATCATCGACCCGGTTCCGTTGGTGCTGATGACGGGATTCGGCTACGACCCGGGGCATTCGATCGTGAAGGCCCGCCAGGCGGGCATCGAACTCGTTCTCTACAAGCCGTTCCGCATCGACCAACTGCTCGACACGATCGACCGGGCGACGACGACTTTTTCCGGACAAAACGTCGCTGCCGCAGGGGCGCTGCCCCCAAACAGCCCCGCCAGCGAAGGCTGATCGGACGCTGCGGAGCCCCCTGCCGCCGCGCAGGACGGGGCTCACGAGTGGGCGGCCAGGCTGAAATGGCCGTCTGCACACCGCTTCGGTCCTGAAAAAGGCCACGTGGCCAGCCCAGCACCGGCCCGGACTTCGCCGCCCGAGATGCTGAAAACAGGCTTTTATGAGCCTTTTTTCAGTTTCTTGGTTTTGCACGCCCACATGCCCTTGACCCCCACGTCGCCGATTCGGTACTTCCCCGCCCGAGTCCGGAGCGTTGGGATGCACCCTAACGTCGTGACGAGTGGCGCGACCGCCCTCCCACCTCCGGCACAGATGCGGCCTCAAGAAGGGCCGAAGCGACATCCATCCCTCAGGGAATTAAAGCCATGTCGGGAAGCGAGAAACTCACCCATCCCCACGTTACCCGTCACGCGGGGTGGCGAACGTGGCGGCAACCCCTTCCCGGTGGCATCACGCTCCGCGGTTTGTCGGTGCTGGCAGCGGTTTCGTGCATCACCCTCGCAAGCGTGCAGGCAGCCGACACGCCAGCCAACGACCAACCTGCACCGGCTCGCCCCGGCGTAACCGCTCCCGAACCACTCCCCGCTCCCGGCGGTGAGTCGGCGGCGGCGGCTGATGCCCGTCGCGTCATCGAAGAAGCCCTGGCTCGGTCCGCTGAGGCGGCACGCGAAGCAGAGGCGACCGCGATGGAGGAGGCTGCCGAAACGGTCGAACTCACACCACGCGCTGAGCCCCTCGCGGCTCAGCCTGCCGGCGACCTGCTCGTCGCCAAGCTTTCCGCTCAGGTGGCGGCTGGGCAGCTGGAATCGAAGCGACTGGCACGCACTTCGCCAGCCGACGCCTTCGATCGCCTGGACCAACTGACCGCCATGGTCGAAGCCGAGCCCATCTCTGATGAGGCCCGTCAGCAGATTCTTCGGCGACTTGATCGCACGCGTCGTGAGTTGGAGGAGATGACCGGCAAGCGTCGCGGCGAACTCGCGCTCGAACGACGAAACGCGGCCATTGAGGCTGACATCGCCCGCGAGCAAGCAACGAAAACGGAAAACGAGGTACGTCTCGCGGCCCTCGTTGATCAGTACAACGACCTCGTGGATGAACGCCGATTTGAAGAAGCCGAAGCCGTCGCCAAAAAGGCGAGCGAGTTGGCTCCCGACAATCCCATCTCCCGTCAGCTCCTCGCGCAAAGCCGGATCATCCGACGCTTGGCAGCTCAGCAGTCGATCGCTGATGCCCAAGCCGATGGCTTTCTTGATGTCACCGAAGACGTGGAAATGTCAGCGGCTGGATTCGTCGGCCCGATCACCTTCCCCGACACCAAGGACTGGGAAGAGCTGACCAAAAACCGCACCCGGCTCGCTGCGGAAGGCCGCGGCCGTCTGACGGCTGACGAGCAGGAGATTCAGCGAAAACTCTCCACCAAGGTTGAGGCCAGCCACGCGGGCGAGCCTCTGTCGGAAGTGCTCGAGGCCCTCAGCAAGCAGGCCGGCGTGCCGATGCACATCGACTTGGCAGGTCTCGAACAGGAAGCTGTGAGCACCGATTCGCCAGTCACCCTGTCGATCGATCAGCCAATTTCTCTGAAGAGTGCGCTGCGACTGATCCTCGACCCGCTGAACCTCGACTACGTGATCCGCGACGAAGTGCTCAAGATCACGAGCCCGCGGATGGTTCAGGGTGAGTACTACAGTGTGACCTACCCGGTCGCAGACCTCGTGATTCCCGTGCCCAACTTCTCGTCGGATGGGCTCGGCATCACCGGTGCCCTACGTGAAGGCTACTCGCGTGTGAACCTGCGAAACTCGCTTTCCGTGCAAACCGGCCCACCACCGTCCGGGATCACGTCTGCTGACGGCAGCGGCTCGGTGAATGGCGGCAGCCTCGCCCAGTTCCAGCCCCTCGGTGGCAACGCCTCCGCGTCGGGCTCACCCGCCACCATCCCGTTTGGCCCGCAAGGTGGCGGTGGAGCTCAGGCTGACTTCTCGTCCCTGATCAACTTGATCCAGCAGACGGTCGCTCCGACCACCTGGAACACGGTCGGCGGTCAGGGAGCGATCCAGCCCTTCGACACCAACCTCAGCCTCGTGGTCAGCCAGACGCAAGAGGTTCACGAAGAGATCGTCGATCTCCTCGATCAGCTGCGTCGCCTGCAAGACCTGCAGGTCACGATTGAGGTTCGCTTTATCTCCCTCAACGACACCTTCTTTGAGCGAATCGGCGTCGATTTCGACTTCAACATCCAGAGTGGTGTCAGCCAGCCTCTCAACATGACGGCTGTGCCGACGTCGGCCGGCTCGGTCAATCCTGCCACGCTCGGACTCAACGCCCAGCCTGGCGGTCCGTCGCAGCTCATCGGGCTTGATCCGGGCGGAAATCCGGGCGTGGCCACCTTCGGCGGCGGCAACAACAATAACAATAACAACGCTCCTGCCGGTTCGAGTTACTTCTCGCTCCCGTTCCGCCAGAACAGCTTCGGGGCTGGCAACGTGCCCTCGCTGCCGGGCCTTCCCGATCCAGCGACGAGTGCCGCCAACTTTGGCTTTGCGATTCTCTCCGACATCGAAGCCTACTTCCTCATCCAGGCTGCTCAGGGCAACACCCGCAGCAACGTGATGCAGGCTCCCAAGGTGACGCTCTTCAATGGCCAGCAGGCGTATGTCTCCGACACCCGTCAGCGTCCGTTCGTGACGAGCGTGGTGCCGGTCGTGGGCGACTTTGCTGCCGCCCAACAGCCGGTGATCACGGTGCTCTCGGAAGGCACCGCCGTGAACGTGCAGGCGGTGGTGTCCAACGACCGACGCTTCGTGCGCCTGACGCTGGTGCCCTTCTTCTCACAGATCGGCAACGTGCAGGAGTTCACGTTTGAAGGTGAGCGATCGACGAAGGCCAAGAGCAGCGACGAGAAGAGCGGCCCCGATGCCAACGGTGGCAACGTGGGCCCGATTCCGCTGGCTGCCGGCTTGACCTTTGGCTCGGCTCAGTCGAGTGAACTCGAAGTTTCCTCGAACGGCACAACCATCCAGCAACCAGAGTTTCTCTTCACCACGGTCACCACCACCGTCAGCGTTCCTGATGGCGGCACGGTGCTCCTCGGCGGTATCAAGCGTCTGCGTGAAGGTCGCAATGAGTTTGGTGTGCCGATCCTCTCGAAGGTGCCGTACATCAACCGGCTCTTCAAGAACGTCGGACTCGGTCGCACCACCGACAGCCTGATGCTGATGGTCACACCGCGAATCATCATCCAAGAAGAGGAAGAGGACAAACTCCTCGGTGTTCGTGCTCCATGATCATGGACGAGCACGACACACTCAGACCAGAACGTCGGGGCCTGGGGCCATCAACCCCAGGCCCCGTGTCGTTTTGTCACTGGGGTATAAAATTCATCCGCACGGTGGTGGATGCCGTGCGACATGGGTCCTGAAGCAGGCCCTCCGTTTTCCTGGCGCAACAACATGAAACTCTGGATCTTCTGCGGTGCTCTGCTCGGCGGAATCGCTGTGACCATGGGGTCGTTCGGAGCCCACAGCCTGAAGGCCACGCTTGAGGCCAACGGCCAAGCAGCCAACTGGGAGACCGCAGTCCGGTATGCCGTGTTTCACGCGCTCGCCATGCTGATCGTGGGGATCGTAAGCGGCATGCCGCAGGCCACCGCTGCCCGTGGCTGGCTCACGGTCGCTGGCTGGTCGTTCCTGACCGGCACCGCCATCTTCAGTGGCTTGCTAAGCGTCCTCGCCTTGAGTGGCCTCCGCTGGCTCGGAGCGATTGTGCCTATCGGCGGGGTGTTGCTGCTCGTCGGGTGGACCTGCTTGGCCCTCGCCGGATTGGCTTGCGGCAACGCTCAGGAATCCCCGTAGAACACGCGTCGTGGGTTGTGCACGAGCAGGTCGAGACCCAACAGGACTGCCGCCTCTTCGCTCCAGCCTCGCTCGATCACAAACCGCTTCGCCAGCACGCGGGCCAAAATCTCGCGGTACATCGCAAACTTCGGGTAACCAAACTCGAGCTTGTACATGTCGCTGTAGTAGCCGAGGAGTTTTGTCCGCGGCACCGCTTCGAGTCGCTGCTCGAGGTCGCGTTCGATCACGGCCGGAGTGTTCGCGTACCACCAGTGCCCAAACGGCAGGACATTCGGAAAGATCCAAGCAAAACTGACGAGTTCGTGGTTGAGCGGGTGTGAAAGCACCGAGACCGGGAAGGTCACCTGCGGAAAAGCATTGAACAGCTCTGCGTAATCGGCGAGCGAGAGTCGGCCATCGAGCAGATCCTGCCCCTGAAACACGCCCCTCGGGTACACGCCTCTACGAACGCCGATCATCAGGTCAAAGGGCAACCGCTGCTCGCGGCAGCACTCAGCCACGTGCCAGAAAATGCCTTTGGAGACGGTCTCTCGGTCGCTGGCATCGGCCGCCAGGCCCCGCGTGCGAACGGCCTCAAAACTGCGTGCAAAATCCGCGGCGTCGACAGATTTGGGCCGAAAACTCGGCGGGAGTGAGATCGCAGCCGCCTTCGCACCACTGCGGCGAAAGCGGGCCGCGGTGTGACCAATGGCCTCCAGGCAGGTGGCGGCCGAGACGACTTCCACCCCCGCACTGCGAGAGAGTCGCTCCAGAACGCCGGGCTTGCCGGTGTGAAACACCAACTCGTCGACCCGCAGACAGGGCACGTACCGGTGCGTGTCAAACCCTTCAAGGGGATCATCGAAGTCGTTGGTCAGAAAAACCGCTTCAATGCGACTCTCTGCGAGCACCCGGTCTTCCCAGGTTGGCTCCGAGGTTCGCCGCCGGATGGCAGCGTCGAGGTCTCGCCAGTTGTCGAGAGTGACCGTAGCCGCCTCAAGACCGAACAGTTCGCGGGCAATCCGCAGCAACCAGCTGTGCTGCACGGTGTTGGAGAACCGCTCCAGTCCGCCCACGATCGCATCGAGTCGGCTCTCGGCGGAGAGGCTCTCCCCCTCGATCTGCTCGCGAGGCACACCGGAGGAATGGGCAAGTTCCGTGAAGTAGTGATACCCGAGAATATCGGCAAGGCAGGTCGCCGCAGCCCGCTGGGGTTCGATGTGCGAATGCGGGTCGATGTGGGGGTGACGGGAAAGTTCGCCGTGGAGGCGCTCGACCAGGGTCTCAGGCATGGCGTTTCGCAGGGCTTGTGGCTCATTTCGCGGGGCTGCGGCCAGACAATCGGCCGCAGTTCGATCGCGAGAAGCCTACCCCATTCGCCAGCCCTCAGCAGCCTCAGCGGCCAACTCGAGGCTGCCGGCCGTGGGCCCAATCCTGCCTAACGACCGATGGTCACCCGGGACGCTGGCGTCAGGATGTCGATCAGGTCTGCCAGATGGGCTCGCGACACCACGAGATGCGTCGGTGGAGGTTCATGCGCCATCGCCGCTGGATCTTCGGCCGCAACGAGCAGAATGTCCCCTTCGAGTCGAATCCTGGGAAACATCGACTGGGAGCCGTCAGGAACCTGGAAAGACGCCTGCTGCACAGTCCCGGCGGTCGCTGGATCGGCCTGTTCAAGCGCAATCACCGCCAACGAGTCACCGGCCCTCGCAGCCACCGCCTCACCGAATGTGAGCGGAAAACTGCCCGCGTAGTTGCCGGTCAGCCTCAGCGTCAGCCGGCGTCGGGAGAGGCTGATTTCGCCGTCAAAAGGGCCCCGAAAGACCTTTAACGACTCGCCGGGAACCAGTCCGTCGGGCTGCGGAACTCCGTTGATTTTCGCCA
>JBMTLP010000044.1:0-12728 GCA_049433245.1 Pirellulales bacterium | reverse complement strand
CCATCTCGGCAGGCCCTCCCCGTCGGTCAGCCATGCCTTGAGGTGGTCACCAAGTCGGACTTGCTCAGCGACACGAGCACGCGGCGTCCTGGCATGCATTTCACGTCAACCCGCACCGGAGAGGGCATTGAGGAACTCGCAGCCTTGATCATCCGCAGCCTGATCCCCCGCACCCCAGCTCCAGGCGAACCGGTCCCGTTCACCGAACGACAAGTGGCTGCCATCCGTCAGGCACAATCGGGCTGCTAGTACCTCGGCACCTCGGCATCCACGTCCACGCTCCAAGCGTCGATCCCGCCGGCCAAACTCTGGGCTGTGGAAAACCCCTTTCCCCGTAAAAACTCGACCACCCGCAGGCTCCGCACGCCATGGTGACAGTGCACGACGAGCGGCTTCTCTCGCCAGGGCTCGAGTTCTTCCAATCGCTCGGGGATTTCCTGCATGGGGATCAGCGTCGACCCTGAAATCCGAGCGATGGCGTGCTCGTCCGGTTCACGGCAGTCGAGCAAGAGAAACTCGCCTTCGGAGCGGAGCCGCACGAGTTCTGCCGTGGTGATCTGCAGTGAGTCGTGGGGGCTGTTCATCGGTGACCTCGTGTCCGGAGATTGAGCGATCCGACAACGCGATCGCCGTTTCGAAGTGTACTCTCAAGACAACGCAAAGCCGCCTCACTCCAAGACCAAAGCCTGAAAGATGCCTGCTGTTGCCGCCGACCCCGAATCCGCTCGACGCTTTGCGATCCAGGTCGTTTCGCGATTGCGTGAGGCAGGGCATGAAGCCCTTTGGGCTGGAGGTTGTGTGCGCGACCAACTGCTCGGCCGCACGCCGGCAGATTTTGATGTAGCCACGTCCGCTCATCCCGATGCGGTTCGCGAACTCTTTGGGCGACGCCGCACCCTGGCGGTGGGTGCAGCCTTCGGTGTGATCACAGTTGTTGGACCGCAAGGCGCCGGTCACGTGGAAGTCACCACCTTCCGTACCGACGCCGCCTACACCGATGGGCGCCATCCGGCTGGCGTGCGGTTTTCGACGCCCCAAGAAGATGCCCAACGTCGAGACTTCACCATCAATGGCCTCTTCTTCGATCCCCTCGAAGGCAAGGTGCATGACTATGTGGGAGGGCAGGCCGACCTCGCCGAGGGCGTGGTGCGGGCGATCGGCGTCGCCTCGCAACGGTTCGCGGAAGATCACCTGAGAATGCTGCGTGCGGTGCGTTTTTCCGCAGGTTTCGGCTTCATCCTTGAGGCGGACACGCGGTCCGCAATCGAACGGATGGCCAGCCGGATCACGATCGTCAGCCCAGAGCGGATCGCTGCCGAACTGCGATTGATGATCGCCCGGCCAGGCCGAACGGCGGCTCTCGATCTCCTGCTCGACACGGGGCTCGCCGCTGAGGTGCTCCCAGAAGTCGCCCTTCCCGATGCCATGCCCATTCCCACCGACCGTTGGCGTTTGGCGTCGCGAGTGGTTGGTGCGCTTGACGAGCCTGCGCTGCCTGCAGCCTTGGCCAT
Organism: Pirellulales bacterium; assembly: GCA_049433245.1. Classification (GTDB taxonomy): domain Bacteria; phylum Planctomycetota; class Planctomycetia; order Pirellulales; family UBA1268; genus M30B53. The sequence goes on along the minus strand of JBMTLP010000044.1, from coordinate 11,217 downwards.
GCTCGTCGACGTCAGCCAACCTCCCGCCACGCTTCCCGACCAGGCAGGGCCTCCCGGGCGTCGCCCGCACTCCCGCACGATCACGGCCATCAGCGATCGGCTCCGCCTTTCAAACGAGGAAACGACAACGGCAGATTGGCTTCTGATTGCGTTCCAGACACTCGACCGGCTGGCAGGCTCAGGTAGCTTGGCGAAGGCCCCCTGGTCGACGGTACAACCCTGGCTCGCCGACCAACGGGCATGGCACCTCGCGGATCTCATGCGAGCGCGCGCCGACCACGGTCTCGGCATGAGCGACACAGCGGCCTGGGTCACGGCCCAACTGAAACGCCCTCCGCACGCACTCGATCCTCCACCGTTGCTCTCAGGCCACGACCTGCTCGCGGCCAAGGTAGCGACGGGCCGAGAAATCGGCCGTTGGCTTGCCGAAGTGCGGAAACGCCAACTCGATGACCAACTCGCCACCAAGGAGGAGGCGCTCGCTTGGATCACCACCCAAGCCAGCCCTGACGCGACGTCCTGACACCTATAACCGCTACCGTCGCCACGGAAAGCGAGAGGGATCGTTCGCTGCATCGCGTGTAGCCTGGCGTTGGGCTGCATAATCAAGTGAGGCGATGCACGTTTCCCTCCATCGCCCACTGTGGACCTCCGGTCTTTGCCCGAATGAACGGTTTCTTCTCCAAGGTGATGGTCGCCGGCCTCGTTGGGGGCGGGTTGTATCTCACCGGTGATCTCGAGTGGATGATGGACCGGACGGGCAGTTGGGCCCGCGGAGAAACCGCCGCCACTCCGGACAGCTCTGCCGTGTCCGCCACAGACACACCGCCGGTGACGAATGGCCTGCCGACAACGCAACCGATCGCTTCCCCCGGGATGCCCGCTGTCGCCGATACCAGAACGACTCCCGGGGGCTCCAGTGGTGGCCCCCTGCCTGTCGGTGGCGTTCCACTGCCAGAACTTTCACACGAGCAGGTGCACGTGCCGTCACTGCGGGCCGGCGATCGCATCCTAGCCCGCTCCACTTATGAGGTCGTCGCGTTTGACCTGATCGAGCCCCGCAGTGGCGAAGCCGTGGAACACCGACATGCCATCCTCTCGCCAGGCATCGTGACCGCAGCTGCCCTCACCACCCCACGCCGCGTCGTGCTGCCTGCCATGCTTGCGTTAGGACAGCCGCTGACGTTCCCGTCGGTCAACGGCAGCCAAGCGAGCACCCTGCCTCCCGTTGGCGGCATTGAGGCCCTGGGCATCGAGCGGCCTGTTGAGTGAGCCAACAACACAAAAAAGCCTGAGGCTGTCGCAGCCAGGCCGCGACAGCCTCAGGAACGTTCTTTGTGATCGATGAAGCGGCGGCGGGGCTTAGCCCTCGACCGGAGCACCGTCGACCTGCTTGCGGCTCAGACCAATCTTGCGATCGTCGGTGTCGACTCGCAGGATCTTCACCTCGAGTTGATCGCCAACACTGACCACCTCTTCAGGGTTCTCGACCTTGTCGTCAGACAGTTCCGAGATGTGCAGCAGGCCTTCGAGACCATCCTCGAGCCCAACAAACACCCCAAAGTTGGTGAGCTTGGTCACCGTGCCGTTGACCACGTCGCCTGGCTTGTAGCGATCGGGAATGTCGCTGTTCCAGGGATCCTCTTGCATCTGCTTGAGGCCGAGGGCGATGCGACGACGCTGCTGGTCGACCGACAGCACCTTGCACTCGACCTCTTGCCCCTTGTCGACAACTTCGCTTGGGTGGGTCACCTTGCGGGTCCACGACATGTCGGTCACATGCAGCAGACCGTCGATCCCCTCGTCGATCTCGATGAAGGCACCGTAGTTGGTGAGATTGCGAACGATCCCCTTGACGATCGCGCCCGGTGGGTAATCCGCAGCCACCTTCTCCCAGGGATTCTGCTGGGTCTGCTTCATACCCAGCGAGATTTCCTGCTTTTCCTTGTTGATCGCCAGCACAACCACCTCGACGTCGTCGCCCGGCTTGACCAACTCGCTGGGGTGACTGACGCGCTTCGTCCAGCTCATCTCGGAGATGTGCACGAGGCCTTCGACACCATCTTCGAGCTTCACGAAGGCACCGTAGCTCATCACGTTGACGACCGAACCAGTGCACTTGGTGCCCACCGGATACTTGTCGGCAACCTTGGCCCACGGGCTGGCCGTCCGCTGCTTGAGTCCCAAGGCAATCTTTTCGCGGTCGCGGTCGATGTGCAGCACCTGCACTTCGATTTCCTGGTCGATCTGGACCATCTCGCTCGGATGGCCAATGCGACCCCACGACATGTCGGTGATGTGGAGCAAGCCGTCGATACCGCCCAAGTCCACGAACGCACCAAAGTCGGCGATGTTCTTGACGATACCGCGACGCACCTGGCCAACTTCGAGCGTCTCCATGAGTTGCTTCTTCCGCTCGGCCCGCTCCTGTTCGATCAGGGCGCGACGGGAAACAACGATGTTGCGACGGCTCTCGTCGATCTTCAGCACGAGGCACTGAATCGCCCGGCCGCAGTAGTCGCCGATGTCGGCAGGACGACGAATATCGACCTGGCTTGCCGGCAGGAAGACGTTGACCCCGGAGATGTCGACAAGTAGGCCGCCCTTGATCTTGCGGGTCACGTAACCGGTGACCACGTCGTTTTCCTTGACGCTGCTCATCACACGCAGCCAGTCCTCGATGCGGCGTGCCTTCCGCTTCGAAAGAACGATCAGACCGCGTTGTTCCTCTTGCGCTCCGTCTTCAAACTCCTCGAGGAGCACCTTGACGATGTCACCGACCTGCGGTGGTGGCTCCCCTTCGTCCCACTCATTTCGAGGGATCGCGCCCTCGCTCTTGTACCCCACGTCCACGAGCACAAACTCGCCGTCGACGCGGAGAACCTTCCCCTCAAGCACGGAATTGACTGACAGAACCGCCGCGCCCGCACCGTATTCTTCTGCAACCTCATCGCTCCAGACGCGATCGAGTTCGGCTTCCAGGTCTTCTCCGGCTTCAAGTTCACGGATGAGATTACGATTGACCATGAGGGGATCTAAGAGAGGGGGTAGGAGTAGGTGAAACCTCGTCGGGCTGGCTCTCCAGAAGAGAGCCACAGCAACGCCCGGCTCAGCACGGCCCCCACTTGGGTCCGGCGAAAAGCAGAACTCGACCGGTCCGACCGGCCTCCCAACGCATGGCGACGAGTCTAACAACCCCGGAAAGCAGCGACAATCGAGCATTCTTTTGCGGCGGCAACGCGGCTTTCCTAGCCGGAAACAGAAGCCCGGAACCAAACGCCCACGGTCCTTCTGGCCGATGCAGCATGTAGCGAACCCGCCACCCAAGCCCCACGGAGCCCCGCCTCAGGAGGACCTCCCATGCGCGAGCGACGACACGCCGGTTTTCTGTCCGTCCTGGCAGTCGCGGTCATCTGCACAGTTTGCGGAAGCCGCACAAGGGCGGCTGCTCAGTTCCTCGATGAGGCTGGGCCCGCTCCCAGCAAAACCACGCTCGGGGACCGCCGGGTGCAGCGGTATCGCGTGGGGGTCGTGGTCACGGCGGTCGGCGGCCCATGCAGGGGGATCTACGCCACCACCCCCGTCCCCGCCGACTGGCCAGAGCAGGGGGTTCGCGTGGTTTCTGAGGATTTTTCGCCGGCTGTCCGCTCAACCCGCTACCGCGTGCTCGCTGACGGCGTCAAGCAGATGGTCGTCTCGATTCCACTGCTGGAAGCGGGCGAAGAAGCGCGGGCGGTGGTGACGTACGAACTCGACCGGGCTGCCATCCTGCCCCCAACCGACCCCACGTCCCTCACCGTTCCCAAACGCGTCGACAAAGATCTGCGGATTTTTTTGCAGCCGAGCCCGTACATCGAATCGCGTCATAGCCGCATCGTGAAGTTCGCCCGGGAGGCGGCGGGCGAGCGAGAAGGATGGGAGCTCGTGGAATCCCTCTACGACGCGGTCCGCGAAACCGTGTCGTACCGTGAGGGAGAACTGCGTGGAGCGGCCCGGGCGCTCGACAGCGGCGAGGGCGACTGCGAGGAGCTTACGTGTTTGTTTATCGCCGCCTGCCGCTCCCAGGGAGTTCCGGCGCGAACCGTCTGGGTTGAAGGGCACTGCTACCCGGAGTTCTATCTCGTCGACAGCGAGGGGAACGGCGCCTGGTATCCCTGCCAGGCAGCGGGCGCCCGAGCGTTTGGCTCCATGCCCGACCAACTCCCGATTCTGCAAAAGGGGGACAACTTCCGCGACCCAGACCGCCCCACAAAAGCGTTGCGGTACGTTTCGGAGTTTGTCACTGGTTCGGCTGTCGGCGGCGGCGGGCAACCGCACGTGCAGTACATCAGGGAAGGGGCGTGATCATCACACCCCCGCGCCCGTTCCGCTGACACGGTTCCGAGATCAGTCGTCGCTGCCTTCAGCAGCAGCCGGCACGATCACCGTTTCTTCGATTTCGCTGTCGTCTTGGACCACCGGCACAAACCAGCGTGGCACCTCAGGCAGACCGACGTCCTTCCAAGCCCGAATCAGGCGGTCGCCTGCCAGACGCACGATTCGCTCACGGCCACGGCCACTGATCGTGGCACGAGCCGCCCACGGCGTCACGCATCCGTCAAACTTCGCCGCTTCAGCTGCCTTGATCACAGCGACCATGTCTATGGTCCCCGTCTCGCCAGGCAACAACCGCTGGGCTTTGGTGAGTTCCGCACCCGGCACGTCTGCAGGAGCATCGGAAAGCCGAAGTTCGACAATCTTGCCGGCAGGAATGTCAGCAATCATCGAAATCGACTCGCCGGCGGCGTGCATCGCAAACGGATCGACGACAACCCCCACCTGCTCGTGCGACACTGCCACGAGGCCGAGCAGGCCTTCGAGGGTGTGCAGGAAACGATGGGCCTTCTGATCGCGTTCAGCAGGATCAGGATTGATGGCCAAGCCGAGCATGATGCCCCGGGGCGCGAGCAGTTCTCCGATCTCGTGCAACCGCGTGCGGTACCGCTCAAAGTTGTCTTTGAACGAGTGCTCGTCGCTCGCTGGCTCCACCGTGGCCACGGCCCGCGTCGCCTCTGCCTGCTGGGCCAGATCGAGGCGATCGGCCAAGGCGGCAAGGTCTTTCGCAAACGTCTCGTCATCGCCACCCAGACTGACCGGCAGCGGAAACACGCCCACATTGAGGCGAGCGCTGACCATCAATCGTCGGGCATGCTCGACGCCATACACCTTGGCCTGCTGCTGAAAATCGATGAGATCGAGATCCATCGAGTCAAAACCGAACGAGAGTGCCATCTCGATCAGCTCGCTCGGGCGCCCAGAAAGAGGAAGGCCGACGGTGCTAAGGTTGCGGAACATTGAGAACTCCCGGGAACTGTCTGTTTCGAGCCGCACAGTATGAACAACGCCGCGTGCTTTCGGAAGGGACCCTTTCCCCGCGGCCTTCTCTCCGCCTTTTCTTGCCCCGCGACACTCGTACGCGGGCGATTACGCTACAACCACCGTTTCCGGGGGGGCTCGTTGGCGGCAGCCGCACGACGAACGCCCCCGCACTAGCTTTCGGTGACTAGCCCACCGTCTCCGTTCCTCCTGCAGCCCACGCCCCATGTCGATCTTCCAGGCGATCATCCTCGGCATCGTCCAAGGACTCACCGAGTTTCTCCCGATCTCGAGCACCGCTCACCTGCTGATCGTTCCCTGGTTGTTCGGCTGGAGCGACCCCGGGGCCGCGTTTTCCGCGGTGATCCAGACCGGCACGTTGCTGGCGGTGTTCGTAGCCCTTCGCAAAGACGTCGTCGCCCTGATTCAGGGATTCGTGCAGGGGCTCATCTCGCGTCAGCCCTGGGCCACGCCGCACTCTCGCGTGGCCTGGCTGGTGGTCTTCGGCACGATCCCGATCGTAGTCGTCGGCTTCCTCGCCCGCGATTTGGTGCGTGGGGACGCCAGACAGATCGAGCTCGTGGCGACCATGATGGTGGTGGTCGCGTTGGCCATGGCGGCTGCGGAGTGGCTGTGTCACCGTCGCGTCCTGCAGGGGACAACCGGCCGCGACGGCATCGAAGCAGTCACTTTCCGCGACGGGTTGGTGATGGGATTGGCACAGGTGCTGGCCCTCGTGCCCGGCACCTCGCGCTCTGGTGTCACGATCGTGTCGGGCGTGTTCACGGGCCTCGACAGGGCGACCGCGGCCCGCTTTTCCTTCCTGCTGTCCCTGCCGGCGATTTCGGCAGCGGCCATGCTCGAAGCGTGGCAGCAACGGGAAGACATCTTCGGCACCCGCGAAGATGCCGCCGCGATCGCGATCGGCACCCTGACCGCACTCGTCGTGGGCTACGTGTCGATTCGCTGGCTGCTCGCCATGCTCACGCGGCACACGCTCTGGCCATTCGTGGTCTACCGCGTTCTGCTCGCCGCCGGCCTGACGGCGATGCTCTTCGCCGGAGGCTAAAGTTGCCCCGGCTTGCAGGGCATTATTGCGTCAGCGCGCGGCCGCTTGCCCCGCCTGAAGCGTCGCCACATCGATACCGAGCCGCTTGAACTTCTTGTAGAGCGAAGTGCGGTTGATGCCGAGTTCCCGCGCCGCTGCGTGGCGACACCATCCATTGCGAGCGAGGGCGTCGAGAATGAGCTGTCGCTCAGGTACAGCCAGCGCGTTTTTCAGCGTTGGTCCGTCGCCATCGGCTGCGGGCCAGCGTCCCCCCGACTGCACCCGCTCCGGCAGGTCGTGCCGTTCCACGCGGTCACCTCGCCCGAGCAAGACGGCTCTGCGGACAGCGTGCTCGAGTTCGCGGACGTTGCCCGGCCAGTGGTGCTCAAGGAGGGACTCGCATGCATCATCGGAAAACCCTGTCACGCGGCGACCAGCCAAGGCCTCAGCATCCCTCAGGAAATGATTTGCCAGGAGCAGGATGTCTCGGCCGCGCACCCTCAGGGGTGGCATTTCAATCGCCACCACATTGATCCGCCAGAAGAGGTCTTCGCGAAAGCGTCCGTCTGCGACCAGGGCCGAAAGGTCTTCGTGCGTCGCGAGGATCACGCGGGCATCGACCTTGAACGTATCTCCCCCACCAACCGGCTCGAAACGCTGCTCCTGCAGCACGCGGAGAAGTTTCACCTGCATCGCCGGCGAGGCGGTGGCAATCTCGTCCAAAAAGATCGTACCGCCGTCGGCAGCGCGAAACCGTCCTTCGCGATCTCGCAGAGCCCCAGTGAAGGCGCCAGCCACGTGCCCGAAGAGCTCGCTCTCCAAGAGGCTCTCGTGCACGGCCCCGCACGCCACCTCAACAAACTGCCCAGCCGGGCCGCCGAGTTCACGACCGACCTCGTGGATCGTACGGGCCAGCCGCGACTTGCCTGTCCCCGTTTCGCCGGTGATCAGGATCGTGGCAGAGGTGTGGGCGACGCGTTCCACCACGTCGAGCACACTCAGAATCGTGTCGTGCTCACCCACGATCGGAACGGAATCAGGACGCCTCGCCGGTGGGAGGGGCTGCCGCACGCGGCGAGCTGTGGCAACGGCCTCCAGCAGGGCTTCGTCCGCGGCAGGCCAGACCAAGCTCGCTTCCCCAGTCACCGATCGCCGTGACAGATCGGCCCTGGGCACCAGCGACACAAGCGCTGGCCGCTGAAGCTGATGCCGCATCGCCTGCTCCACAGCCAGCGTGCCTGCGTCGGGGAGGGCCGCGTCGACCAGACACACATCGAACGACTCTCTGGCCAGGGCGACGATCGCTTCGGTCGCCGTGGCCGCAGCACTGGCGTGATACCCATGCCGGCAGAGCCACTGGGCGGTGTGGGAGGCCATCCGGCGATCATCGTCCACGATCAACACACGCCCTTCGTGAACCATGCCGCTGGCCATGGCCGCGGCTGGCTGGTGGGGCGTCGATGCTGGAGCGGAGAGAGGAGGCATGGTGCTGCAAGAGGTGCAGCAATAAGTACGCCGCGTTTACCCTCCCCGCAAAGTCAAGGCAGCCGGCACGTCCTGCGTTCCCTCGCACGCGGGCCTCACAATCAGCATGTCCGTCACAGGCCGTCCGCCGCCAACGCTATTCCGCGGCGTTCGACGAGGAAGACACCGAGGCATGCGGCTGCTGGGGCGGCGGCACATCCGCCGCAGCGTTGCCGCTCGGCGCGGCCGCTTGGCCCGGAGCCGACGCAGAGATCGAAGCCTGGTCGCCTTCCTCTTCCTCTTCCTCTAACTCGGGCACCGCCCCAGAGGCCGGCCCAAAGATCAGTTCGCGATTGCCGAAAAGCCTCTCGGGGTTCTGGTCGAGCAGTTTCATGCGACGACGGCGAAACCAGAGAAAGCCGACTACGGCCAGGAACGTCAGCGACACCACGCCAATCGTCAGCCCCCGCTCAGCGGACTGCACAAACGCCCCGATGCGAGCTCCGAACGCGTAAGAGAGCCCAAAGAAGAACGTAATGACGACGCTTGCGCAGATGAAATCGGAGAGGAGAAACCACCTGTACGGGACGCGGAGAATGCCAGCGGTCAGATAGAACGGGCTTCGCAACCCAACCAAAAACCGTGCCAAGAAGAAGGCCTTGATACCGTGCTTCTTGATCAGGCTCTCAATCTTCTGTTCCCGATCCGGGGTGAGGAATCCTGACCAGACTGGATGCTCCTTGAGCACCTTCTCCCCGAAGAAGTAGCCAATTGCGTACATCAGGCTGTCGCCGAGCAGGGCCCCGAGCAAACAGGCGGGGAGCGCGTAGTACCAGTGCAGAGCCCCCGTGCGGCTGGCGACGCCGGCAGCAATGATCGGCACCTCTTCCGGAACGGGGAGCCCGATCCCGGTGAGGGTCAGAAAAAACACGATGCCGAGGTACGAACCCCGCTCGAACCACTCGATCATGTCGTCGGAAGTAGGGACGCGGGGTCGAACTCAGTCATGGATGCCGCCACGGGCAGTGTAACGCAGCCGCCGACGGGGAGCAGCGCGCGGCCGCCAACCGCGGACATTTCACCAGTTCTCGACGATTTCGATTCAGACCGAGGCGGGGAAAGATGGGGCTGAACCGGGATAATTGAGCAGTTCAATGCTCTCATCAGCGGCGACCTCGCACACCGAATCATCGAGGTTGAATCGCACCACCCGAATCCGGCCCCGCGACTCCGGCGGCAGCACCAGCAGTCCACCGACCTGTGCATCCGCGGCGAGCATCGGCAGCCCTGCCTCGCCAAGGACGTACAGGGCCGTTGCCAAGCCGTCGGCATCGGCCGCCGAGTTGGTCACCACCGTTGCCGAGAGCACACCCTCCGCTGGACGGCCAGATCGGGGATCAAGAATGTGCCCGAGCTTTCGACCATTCTCCACAAAAAACTGCGTGCCAGAACCGCTCGTGCCCAGGGCCTTCTCGCTCAGATGGAACGTCGCCAGGCGGCGGTTGGGACGCAGCGGGTGGCGGAGGCCAACGGGCCAGCCGCGTTGGGTCTCATCCACCCTGCGGCGGTGGCCGATCGCGCGAACGCTCGACCGCCCGCCATGCAAGCAAGCATTCGACGCCCCGCGTCGCTGGAGCAACTCAACCGCCCGGTCGATGGCCCAGCCCTTCCCGATCGAGCCGAGGTTGAGTTCGAGCCCACGGCAGCGGAAGGCAACGGTCGATGCTTGCTCATCGAGTTCCACGAGATGCATCCCGCTGTGGGCCTTTGCCGCAGCGAGGACCTCGTCAGAGGGAGTGCGGCCATGCCGCGCCAGGAAGCCCCAGGCTCGCACCAATCTCCCAGCGGCAACATCAACCGCAGCCTGCGTGGCGTCGTGCAGGTGCCGCGCACGAAGCAGCAGCCGCATCAGGTCGGGGGCGACCCTCGCCGGTGCGAGTCCGGCCGCAGCATTGAGCCGAATCAGTTCACTCGAATCGCGATAGACGGTGAGCCGAGACTCGAGCTGCTCGACGAGATCGAGTGCCTCCACCGCCCACTCCGTCGCCTCTCGGTAATCCCCAACGTTGAAGATCACCTCGAACTGGCAGGCCATTGCCTGCCGGGCCACCCGCAGTTCGTGGATCTCATCAGCATCCATCGCGGAGGCCCCTAGCTACCGCGGCGCAAGCCCGCGGTCAAAGGCGTCCTGATCGCGACAGTAGACCGCGAGCACGGAATCGAACCGCTCGATGGGGATCGTGTACACCGGCTGCTCTGAGGTGTGGGCATGGCAGTGCGACACCAGCAGCCGATACAAGAACTTGAACAACTGCCTCGGCACTCGCACGGTGCGGAGACCGTCGAGCAACCGTCGCTTGTCGACGGACGCGTCAAAAAACGCCGCGAGTGTGGCTGGCGTGTCTCCCACGCTGGCGGCCCTCACCCGCATGCTCGCGATGTCGTAGAGCGTTTCGCCTGACCATTCCAGCGATGGCACAAGGTTCTGCTTGTCGAGCCGAGCTCGCTGATTGAAGGCCTCATCTTCCCGTTCGATGAAGCGATAGAGTTCAACCGGCAGCAGGAGTTTGAAGCCAAGACCTGGCGACTTGAGGAACTTGTTGTCGAGCATGGGCCAGATCACCTGCCGCATCCGCTCCGCGGAACCATTGATCACGTGCGGTTCGTCGAGCCGATCCACGATCACCACCATGCCGCCATAGCCGCAGGCCTTGAGCAAAGACTGCAGTTTGGCGAGGAGTTCGTAGCGATCGTCACTGCGGGGTAGCTGCGGCAGCGGCTGCGCCGCGAGATCAACCTCGGGCAGTCGCGCAAGCGCCTTGGTCAACTGCCCCACCGTTCGGTTGCCGGTCCGCATGCTCCGCACGATCCGCATCGCCCGCCACAGCGACCGCACTTGCCTCCATCCCCAAGGCAGCCAGGCGGCAGCCAACACGACCCAGGGCCACCACAGTGACGTCCATCCCAGCGAATCGCGAACGCCCCCCGCAACGAGGGCGACCGTCATCACCACGGTTGCTAGGACACCCACCGCGAATGGCCAAAGTGCGGCAGGCCTGCGATAGCCGATCCGCTGTCGCAGCTGCCGCCAACGCTGCGGAAAAGGCTCGGCCGTCGACTGGTCGTAGCAGGCCGCGAGAACGGCCAAGTCACGTGCTTGCGACGGTGAGAGCGTGGGCAGCTCTCGCGGGGGCAGCTGCAGCAGCCGGTCGACCAACTGCGTGACCGCCAGCGACAAAATCGCATCCATGTGATCCCAGAGTTTCCACTGCGAGAGCACACGCTCCACCGGCCGTGTCAGGCCCATACGGCTGACAAACCGGTCGAGAAATGGATTGAAGTCGTCGTAG
>JBMTLP010000043.1:0-12815 GCA_049433245.1 Pirellulales bacterium | reverse complement strand
TTTCGGGGGGCGTTGGCGGCCCAGACGCCGGTGGTGACAGCCCTCGCGGCTCCCGTGGCTACGACGAAATCAATCGAGCACCGCAGGCAGGCAACTTCGGCTGGCCCTACTTCATCGGCAACAACTTTTCGTATCCCATCGTCAACTTTGAAACCGGCGAGATCGGCAAGCCGCTCGACCCCGCCGCCCCTGAAAACCACTCCGTCAACAACACCGGCAGCACCAAGCTGCCCCCTGCGAACCCAGCGTTCGTCTACTATCCCGGTAGCAGCAGTGACGAGTTCCCGGAGGCTGGCTCGGGCGGCCGCACCGCCTGTGCCGGACCGGTCTACTCCTTTGATCCGGAGCTCGACTCACCAACAAAGTTTCCGGCCGCCTTCGACGGGACGCTCTTCGCGTACGACTGGTCTCGGAATGGGTTCTGGGCGCTGCACCTCGCCAGCGACGGCAGCCTCGATCGGATGGAGAAGTTCCTTCCGCAACAGACTTTTGTGCGTCCGATCGACATGGTCTTTGATCACCAAGGGTCGTTACTGGTGATCGAGTATGGCGAAACCTGGGGAGTGAACCCCGACGCCCGGCTGGTACGGATCGACTATGCGCACGGCAATCGCACCCCACTGGCTGTCGCCAAGGCAGGGAACGCGGTCGGCCGAGAGCCTCTTCAGGTCACTCTCTCGGCGGCCGACTCCAGCGACCGCGACGGCGATCCCCTGGCCTACTCATGGGTGGCTGTGGGGAGTGGTGAGCATCCCACCCGGCGACAGCTGGGCACCGCCAGCGAGATCACGGCCGAGTTTCCATCCCCTGGCGTGTTCACGGTGGAACTTGAGGTCCGTGATCCACAGGGGAGCCGAAGCACCACCTCACTCCCGGTGGTGGTGGGGAATGCCATGCCCGAGATTCGCTTTCTCGAGCCCCGTGATGGCGACTTCTTCGATCCTGGCCAGCCCCTTCATTACCGACTTGCTGTCCGCGACCTGGAAGATGGCGCGAGCGATTTCGAGGAACTGGAAGAGGCCGGGGATGAATCCTGGGAACCGATTGAAGCCACGGCCGCCACCCGGCTCTTTGTCGAAGCCCTCGCGAACCACGGGGCTGCAACGGCTGCTGAGGTGCCACCTGGGCTCGCCTTGATCAAGCAGAGCGACTGCCTCAACTGCCATGCTCCGCATCGGCGGCTGATCGGACCAAGCTTTCTAGAGGTGGCCACGAAGTACCGCGACCAACCTCATCAGATGGAGGAATCAGTCAAGCGGGTGCTCGGTGGATCCACGGGCGTGTGGGGCAAAGTGGGCATGTTGCCACATAGCCAACACACCCCGGCTGAGGTGCAGCAGATGGTGGCCTATGTCTACTCGATCACCGAAGACAGCGTGAACCCGCAGTACCAGGGCTTTGTCAACGAAGTTCCGATTGACGAAACCGCTTCATCGATCCGCTTGGAGGCAAGCTACACCGACCTTGGTCGTGACGCGATCCCGCCGCTGGCTGGCACGGCGTCGATCTCCTTACGGAGCCGCACAGTTGAGGCCGAAGCAGCCGACTCTTTTCAAGGAACGCAGCCACTCAGCTCAGGCCGAGCCTCCGCAGGCGTGTTCATGGGGGCGATTAATCACGACGGCTTCCTGCTCTTCCGCGACATCGACCTCGCCCGCGTGAGGGCACTCAGCCTCCAGGCCGCCAGCGCCGGGGCCGGCGGCACAATTGAGGTCCGCTTCGGCAGTTTCGACGGGCCTGTCATCGGCTCCACGTCCGTAGAGGTCAACGGCGACTGGGAAGACTTCAGTGAGAAGCAGATTGAACTCATTCCCAGCACCGATCGCGGCGATCTCTACTTTGTGTTTCAGAACTCCCAGAACCGCGGAGGCCTCATGAATGTCGACAGCATCACCTTCCAGTGAACCGCCTGGTGGTAGCTTCCGCCCAACCATCATCGGCTCGCTCATCGTGGCCTGTGTCTTGATGATGACAGCCGCAGGGGTTGCCGTCGCGACGCAGCAGGCTCTCGCCCCGCAGACGCCAGCGAGGATGGTAGAAGGCTCATTTGAGGTGACCTACGAGGTGATCACCCTCGAGACGCCCTCGACAACCCAATCTGGCGGCGGAACCATCGACGCGATTCGCGTCGACTACTTTCCGTCGTATGTGCTTGTGACGAGGTACGACGACACGACCTTCCTCTGGCCGATTGATCGGCTGCGAAGGTTTGAGGTCAAGCGACTCAAGGCTAGCGACGGGGCCCGGTGACCTTGGCATCCAAGCGGCCGGTGCACTTGGTGCCAACAGGCAGATTGGCCTTGAGATAGAGCACTCCGTCGCGGTCGGCTCGACTGTCATAGTTTGCCCCTACCACGAACGGCCGGGGCTTCTGCTCCTGTTTCTTGTCGTCGCCTGCCTGTGACGCCGGTGCGATCACCCCCATGATGGCCCCCAACGGGATACCTCGAATGAAGTCGGTTTCGGGGCTGTCGCCTTGCACCCCATCTGCGGTGGTGGAACCGACCGACTGAAAGCGATACTCCCCCGAGACCTGCACGCGAATCACCTCGCCCTTGGTCACGGCCCCGATCGCCTGCCAGCCGCTGCCCGGTACAAGTTCCACCTCAAACATGCCAGCCTCAAGCATCCGCGTCTCAAGATCAGCGACCTTCTTCTTGATGTTCTCGTTCTCGGGATCGAGCTTTCCGAGCGCTTCCACAATCGCCTTCGCACGATCGAACTGCCCAAGGTTTTCGTAGGACGTGATCAGGTCGACCGTCTGGTTCATGAACACGCTGTAGGCGTCGTTGAGTTGCGAGTCGAGCCGCTTCACTTCAGCAGGGCTCGGCTTCCGAGCCCCCGACTGCGGAGCTTGCGCGTGTGTGGGATGTGCCGCTGACACGCCGAGCGCGACCAGTAATCCACCCTTCAGGACGAGGATTCCCAGCCCACCAACTCGCTTCCACGTGTACTGCTGCGGCAACATCTGCTTTCTCTCCTGATACGGTGACATCCTCAGCAATGCCACACACCCCATACCGAGAGCATACCCGGTCTCAGGCGAGGATTTCACGAATGACGTGTCCGTGCACGTCGGTGAGCCGTCGCTCGAAGCCATTGTGCAGATACGAGAGCCTCGTGTGGTCAAGCCCGAGCAGATGCAGGATGGTGGCATTGAAGTCGTACAGCGTTCGCACGTCTTCAACGGCCTTTACCCCGAGTTCGTCCGTGGCTCCATGGCTCACGCCTCGGCGCACCCCCGCACCCGTCATCCAGCACGTAAACCCGTCGGGGTTGTGATCTCGCCCCTGGGCCCCCTTTTGAAAAAAGGGCATTCGCCCAAACTCCGTGCACCACACAACGAGCGTTTCATCCATCAGCCCTCGTTGCTCAAGATCTCGGATCAGCGCTGCAACAGGCTGATCGAGGATCATCGCATGCCGGTCATACTGTTCCTTGAGTTTGTGATGTCCGTCCCAGTTGAGTTCCCCTCCACTGGCGTAGGCACCATTAAAGAGCTGAACAAATCTCACCCCACGCTCGAGCAACCGGCGTGCGAGCAGACAGTTGCGGGCAAACGCTGCCTTGGTGGCGTTGGGATCCTCGGCTCCGTAGGCGGCAAGTGTGTGCGGTGACTCGTCAGCGAGGCTTCCCACGTCTGGCATCGAGAGCTGCATGCGGGCGGCAAGCTCGTAGCTGGCGATCCGGGCGGCGAGAGGCCCGTCACCGGGATGCTCCGCAAGGTGTCGCTCGTTGAGACGCTTGAGCAAGCGATGGGCTGCCTGATCTGCAGCCGGCGGCACGCTGCCCGCCACCTTCAGGTGCCGCACCGGTTCAGATGCGGACAGCGTCGTGCCCTGAAACTCAGCCGGCAGAAAGCCCGGTCCCCAGTTGTTACTCGATGCCTGCGGCACACCTCGTGGATCAAGAATCGACACGAACGCAGGGAGATCCTGGTTCTCGCTGCCGAGCGCGTACGTCACCCAAGCACCAAGGCTGGGAAAGCCGTCAAACGCCGAGCCCGTGGAGAGGAAGTTTTCCGCGGGGCCGTGGGTGTTGGTGCGGCTCGTGAGCGAATGCACGAACGCCAGTCGATCCGTCAGTTCCGCCAGATGCGGGATCAGGTCGGAAACGGGCTTACCGGTTTCGCCACGAGGCTGAAATCCGTACTGCGGTCTGGCCAGATTGCCGGCGGGGCCTTGAAAGGTCACCTCCGGCCCACCGGGCAGCGGCTTGCCATCCCACTTCACGAGCTCCGGCTTCCAGTCCCAGGTCTCTAACTGGCTGACAGCCCCCGCGCAGAAGATCACGAGCACATTCTTTGCCTTCGCCGCGAAGTGCGGAAGCCTCGGGGCGTGGGGCGCAGCAGGATCGACCACGGGGCGGATCGGTTCGGCCGCAAGCAGACCCTCTTCGCCAAGCAGGCTGGCCAGCGCGATCCCCCCGAGCCCAGAGGCCGTCTGCGAGAGAAAACCCCGCCGATCGAGAAGCTGCATGCCTGAAAGAGAAATCGCTCGGCTCATCGCCCGGTTCATCCTCGAGGCGGCTTTACGGGAGAAACAGAAACTCATTGGTGTTGTAGAGCACACGGCAGAGGGTCTCCAGCCCATGCTCCCGCATAACCTCAAGCGACGCTGCCATTTCCTCCGCGTCAGGGGGTCTGGCGATTGCCCGCTCGAAGGCCCGCGTCACCAACGCCTCGCTCTGCGTGAGTTCCGCATTCCCCCCCTGCGGCTCACCGGCAACTTCCGCTTTGAGGGAATCGGAAAACGCCGACGACTCCTCGATGGTGAAGGGACTGTTGAGTAGGTTGAGAGCCTGGATCGGCGTGGTGGACCAGCGGCGGCGAGGGAGGGTCTGTCCGGCATCTGGGCAATCAAACGCACCAAACACGCTCTCTTTTTCCATGCGAATCTTGTGGGAATAGATCATCCGACGCCGGCCCTCAGGCCCAAAGGTTTCGATCGGCGGAAACCCGGACAGGCCACCACGGCTGCCAAACAGATCAAAACCCCGCCCACCCATCTCAAGGTTCAGCCGACCACTGACCGCGAGCATGCTGTCACGGATCGCCTCCGCCTCCAGTCGCCGCGGTGGAAACCTCCACAGAAGCCGACAGTCTGCATCCTTGGCGAGAGCTGCCTCCGGGACCGGCCCACTCCCCTGCCGATAGGTTGCCGAGAGCACAATCTCGCGATGGAGGTCCTTGAGCGACCAGCCCTCTGAAATCAGCCGCTGCGCCAACCAGTCGAGCAGTTCGGGATGACTCGGCGGTACGCCGTTACGTCCAAAGTCGTTCGCCGACTCCGCGAGTCCCGTGCCGAAGTGCCACTGCCACACTCGGTTCACGATCACCCGCGATGTGAGGGGATGCGCTGGGTGCGTGATCCAGTCGGCCAAAGCCAGCCTTCGCGTCTGTTCACCCGCTCTGCTACTGAGTTCCACCACCGCAAGTTGCTGATCAAACGCCGAGAGGCTCCTCGGCAGAAGCACTTCGCCCGCCTGTTCCGGGTCACCACGACTGAGCAACCGCACGACGTCTGGTTCGTGAAAGCTCCCCGCAAAGACCATCGTCTTCGCGGTCTCGGCTGCAACCTGCTGCGTCAGCCCCTGCTTCTCTGACTCAAGAGCCGCCTTCTTTGCGGCCGTCTCTGCCGCAGCGCCATCTGACTCGGCAGCAGCTTGAATCGCTGCAAGGTCCTGCTCGACCGACTCCAGTCGTGATGCCAGGTGCCTCAGCCGCTCCCGCGCCTCCTCAGCAGTCGGCACGTAGAAAGGCCGCTCCTCGTACCGCACGCCGCTAAAAAATGCCTGCAGCGTGTAGTAGTCCCGCTGCGAGACCGGATCAAACTTATGGTCATGGCAACGTGCACACCCCACCGACAGCCCCAGAAACGTGTCTGACACATTGGTGACGATGTCGGCCAGCGCCTCCTGCCGGGCCAGCCGCTTGGAAGGCTCATCGGCCCCAATCTGCCCAGGCAGGAGCACAGCAGCTGTCACCAGAAAGCCCGTGGCCTCATCCGCGCCGTAGGCGTCACCAGCAAGTTGCTCACGAACAAATTGATCGTAGGGGAGGTCGGCATTCAGTGCCGCGATCACCCAGTCGCGGTAGGGCCAGGCGTTTGCCCGCTCGGTGTTGACCTCATAGCCGTGCGTGTCGGCATACCGCACGGTATCAAGCCAGTGCTGACCATACCGCTCGCCGTACCGCGGCGACGCCAGCAATCGATCCACCACCCGTTCGTACGCCATGTCCGAGGTGTCGGCCACAAAGTTCTCTACTTCGTGAATCGTCGCCGGAAGCCCGGTCAGGTCGAAAGTCACACGCCGCAGCCAGGTCCGACGATCCGCCTCGGGTGTGGGTTCAAGACCGGCCGCTTCCAAGCGGGCGAGCACAAAGGCATCGATCGGGCCACGCGGCCAGCGTGTGGCTTTCACATCCGGCACAGCAGCCTGCTGCACGCGGCGAAACGCCCAGTGGTCTCGCCGATCGCTGAGCACCGCCGTGTCAACGCCCTCTGGCCAGTCGGCTCCCGCGGCGATCCAAGCCGCAATGCGGTTCCTCTCCTCCTCACTCAGTGCCGGCACATTCGCGTCGAGCGGTGGCATCTCCAGGCCCGGCTCCTCGCCTCGCACAAACCGGACCAGCGGGCTGGCGTCGGCATCCCCCGGCACAATCGCCGGCCCATGTCCCTCCCCTCCGCGGAACGCTTCGCTCTTGATGTCGAGTCGCAGCCCGCTTTCAGCCGCTTCACCGGCATGGCATGGATAGCAGTGTTTGACGAAAAGAGACTGGATCTCACTGACAAAGACTGGCGGCTGCTCCGCATGGCCGTCCGTCGAGGTGGACCAAGCCAGTGACACAAGCAGCGTGACAAGCCACCTCTGCTGCCAACGATTTCGCAGGTGGGTCAGCATTCCAGTTCCAACTCAGCTGGCTCAAACACTGGCGGCTCAAGCAGGCACACACCCGGCGACGCTCCCCCAACCGCCTCCTGAGAAAGCATACTTTAGGCAGTGCACTACCGCACGAGAGAGGGCAGAAGAGTACAGTAACAGCGGTAGCCAGACTCCTCATCCACGTCGTTTCTTCAGAGAGAGCCGCGACATGCCATCCACTGCAGACGACTCCACGCTCTACTCGCGGCTAGGCGGCGAGGTAGGCATTTCCAAGTTGCTGATGGACTTCTACGGACACGTTCTCGACGACAAGGAGCTGTTTGGATTCTTCGAGAACGTTGAGATGAGCAAGCTCGTCAACATGCAGAAGGAACTCTTTTCCTTCTCGCTCGGGGGCCCACATACCTATTCAGGGCGACCGCTTCGCGACGTGCATGCTGGTCTTGGAATCACGCTGCGCCACTTCCAGCGATTTCGTGAGCACCTGCTGTCGACGCTCCAGGATGCCGGCGTCGATGCAGACGACATTCACGAAGTCGTCCACCGTGTGACCTCGATGCGAAAGGAGATCGTGGGGTGACCTCGCTACGTTGTCGTGCTCAGGGGTTGCGGATGGCAACTGCCTCCATCGCACACGTCGTTGTTTTCGGTTGGCTCGGGGCGTGGCTCGCGATGTGGGCGACCCCATCGCCGGCCGCCGAGCCTGTCAGTCACACCAACGTGGTGCTGATCATGGCCGACGACTTCGGCTACGAATGCGTGCGAGCCAACGGAGGAGAGTCGTACGAGACGCCTCACCTTGACCGGCTGGCCGCAGAGGGCATCCGCTTCACCCGTTGCCATGTGCAACCACTCTGCACTCCCACGCGGCTGGAGCTCATGACCGGGCTCTCGAACGTCCGCAACTACCACGACTTCGGTGTCTTGCCAGAGTCGCAAAAAACCTTCGCTCACCTGTTCCGGGCCGCAGGCTACGCCACCGGCATCTGCGGCAAGTGGCAACTCGGCCACCGCCCCGGCCTACCCGACCACTTTGGCTTTGATGAAGCACTGCTTTGGCAGCACACGCGTCGCCCGCCACGGTACGCCAACCCGGGTCTGGAACGGAACGATGTGGAGGAAGACTATAGCCAGGGCGAGTACGGCCCAGACCTGATCAACGAGTTTGCGTGCGACTTCGTCGCGCGTCATCGGAGCGAGCCGTTCTTGCTCTACTATCCGATGATCCTCACCCACGACCCGTTTCAGCCCACGCCAGAGAGCAAAGACTGGGATCCCAAAGCGAAGGGTGAGAACGTGCATCGCCATCAGCGGCACTTTGGCGAGATGGTCGCTTACGCCGATGCCATGGTCGGTCGGCTGCTCGCCACGCTTGAGCAAGAGGGCCTCCGAGACAACACCCTCGTGCTTTTCTTGGGCGACAACGGCACCCACCGCAGCATCACCAGCCGCTTTCAAGGGCAGGACTACGCTGGCGGCAAGGGGCAAACCACCGTGCGGGGCACGCACGTGCCGCTGATCGCCAACTGGCCGGCCGTGATCAAAGAGCCGCGGGTGTGCGACGACCTTGTGAGCACCGTCGACTTTCTTCCCACGATCACCGCCGCAGCGAGCATCGACTCATTCGACCACACCGATGGCGTCAGCTTCCTGCCTCAGCTTCGCGGCGAGCAGGGTACCCCACGGGAGTGGATTTACTCCTGGTACTCGCCCCGGATTCCCGCCAAGGGGCCTCGGCCCATTTCAGAGTCGATCTTTGACGGGCAGTTCAAGCGATACCGAAGCGGCGAGCTCTACGACTGCATCGCCGACCCCGACGAGCATGCACCGCTCGACCAAGACCGCCTCGATGCCCCGACGAAGCAGGCCATCCGCCAGCTCGACGCGACGCTCTCCGCTTTCGACAACGCCCGACCAAAAGAGCTCGGACCGCAAGGCCCATGAGCTCCCGTTGGCGTTCTCCTCACCACGACCTTCACCACGACGCGCGATGAGAATCCAACACCGACTTGCCCTGGCCCTCAGCCTTCTCACCGCTGGCACGATGGCGGAGATCCATGCCGATGAACCGCGATTTGTGATCCCCCAGCATGAGGCAGCGGCCGCCGCCCTCAACGAACTCTTCACGCTTCACCAGCCGCACGCCTTCAGCGACTGCACGCTCTGGGATGCCTGGCTACCCCACGCCACGCTGTGGACGGGGCCAGAGCCGTGCCGCCGTTACCGACAGTCGTTTCTCCGTCGCCGGATGAGCGATGAGGGCTACGTTTCGATGCAGCAGCACCGCGGCATGGCTCACAGCGAAGGCTGGCCCTTCCCCGCCTGGCAACAGAGCACAGGCCGTGGGTTTCACTTCTCGACCGAAGGGGATGTGTGGGCAATTGAGAACTTCAAACTTCAACCGCTCACCACCACCGATGGTTGGGAGATTGAAGGCGCAAACGTCCTTGGCATTGATCCTGCACGAGGGCTGCAACTCGAGGCCACGAAGGAAACGGTCTCCATCACCACTCCTCCCTTCTCGTGTGGCACGATCGTGGCACCCTTTGCCACGCTGGAGTGGGCAGCCAGCGGGCTTGGCAGCGAATCAAAGCCGCGAATCGAGTGGAAACTTGAGGGGGAGAACGGCTGGACGGCTGACCGGGCAGCCGACTTTCCGCCACTGGCCGCTGCCGATGGGCTGCGTTACGCCAACGTTGCGCTGCATCAGCAGCCGGGCTACGCCGGGCTTGTCACTCAATACCGCATCACGATCAACGACGCCGCCGGCAGCCGCATCGACCTGAAGTCGTTGATCACAGCCATCGACACCCGGCATCCGATCACAGGCCCGCTGTTCGTCCGAGGTTCAAGCGAACTGTTCATGTGGACCCGCGACATCGCCTTTCTTAAGGCCAACATCGCGCGGATGCGGCGTGCGATCGACTACACGCTTGCCGAGTTCGACGTCGAGAGGCAAAACCATGTCCTCGTTCCCTGGGTGGGACACGACGGACGTAGCGGCCTCGTGCCCGACGGCAGCGGGAGCACGCAGCAGCGATTTGGGCTCGGCGTGGGAAACAACTACTGGGACCTGCTGCCATTCGGTGGGCACGATGCGCTCGCCACGATCTACACCGCCGACGCGGTTCGCCGTCTCGCCCAAGTCGAAGAGGCGATCGCAGCGCATCCGGAGTGGGAAATTCCTGTTCTCGCTGAACGAGCAGACGAACTCCGCGCCCTGGCCGACCGTATGCGAGCGGATTTCCAAGATCGCTTTTGGGATCCCGCCAAGGGTCGTTTCGTCGGCTGGATGGATGTGGAAGGCACTGCATACGACTACGGATTCACCTTCGTGAACCTGGAAGCCATCGCCTACGGCATCGCCTCCAAGCCCCAAGCCGAGCAGATCCTTGCCTGGCTCGATGGGAAGCGGATCATCAGCGGTGACACCTCCACCGGCAGCGATATCTACCACTGGCGGTTTGGACCTCGCGCGACCACGAAGCGGAACATCGAAACCTACACCTGGCCTTGGCATCGACCGCAGGACATTCCCTGGGGCAATCAGGTCCAAGATGGCGGGGCCGTACTCGGGTTTAGTTACCACGACCTGATGGCACGCCTCATGACCCATGGCGCCGATGATGCCTGGCAGCGTCTGCAGGAGATCCTCACCTGGTTTCGCGAGGTGCAGGATGAGGGAGGCTACAGGCCCTACTACGCCAAGCCAGGCCGGGGCACGCTCCAAGGTGGGGGGCCGCCAGGAGGGCTTGGCCTCGACCGCGAGTTTATGGAGAGCGTGCTGGTGCCGCAGGTGATGCTCGATGGCTTCCTCGGCTTCGAGCCCACAGCGGATGGCTACACGCTGAGGCCACAACTGCCGAGCGACTGGCCCTCGCTCACCGTGCGCGGCATCCACATCCATGGTGACGTACTCGACATCACCGCCCACGCTGACGGTCGCGTTGACATCAACGTTGTCTCCACCAGCCGCCCAACGAAATACCCCCCTCACGCACCCGGCGAGGGGCGTGAGGGGGGCACACGCTGATCAAGTGACTCTTACAGCTCGGTCTTATCGGCTTCAAGTTCTGCTGAGGTGGGCTTCCTTACCCTGCCAAGTTCGCCTTCGAGTTCGATCCGCAACTCACCGGCATCCGCGCTGACGGTCACCTCCAGGCCAGACGTCGAGGAGTCGCTGTAATGCTCAGGAATGAGCGACACCAACTCCTCGCCAACGGTGGTGTTGACGAT
The DNA here is from genome assembly GCA_049433245.1 of Pirellulales bacterium. GTDB lineage: Bacteria > Planctomycetota > Planctomycetia > Pirellulales > UBA1268 > M30B53. The sequence goes on along the minus strand of JBMTLP010000043.1, from coordinate 1,694 downwards.
CACAGCGACAGGATGCGTGCCGGGCACACAGCCGTCACCGTTCTCAAACGAGGTCAGCGTGAACGAACCATCCGCCTGGCTGATTTCACCGGTGGCTGCCCGCGTGCCGACCGGCTCGACCCGCACAAAGCCGAGGTAGCCAGTGAGCGGCTCACCATTGATAAACACCCGCCCCTTGGCAGGAACGACCGCCGGACGACCATCTCCACAGCCACAAAGGCTCAGCAACAAGCAGCCCAGCAGGCTCAGCGACAGACCCCTCGAACACATACGACTCGACACCATGAAGAACTCCCAGGACTCGAAGAAAGGCTCACCTATTCAACAGAAAACGGAGGCCTCCCCAGGAGGCCTCCGTGACTTCGCAAAAGCACCGAAATAATCGGCCTTACGGCATTTCCTTCGGCTCCCCTGAGTTTCGCTGGCCAAGCAGACGATAGATCCTCAGGTCAATCGAATCCTGGATAAACCGCGTCGATCCGTCGCCACTGGCAAACATGCCACCACCCGGATGCTGGCTGCCAAACGCGCCATTGGAGTTGGGGGAGGCAGAGGCCCTCACGCCGGTGTTGTAGGGCGTGTTCAGCGGGTTGTCGGTCGTCCGCAGCGAGTCGATATGCCGACCCGCGTTGACCCATCGGTTGGAGTGGCCGGGCTGATCCGTCTCTTTCACTTCACCGAGCATCAGCACCTTCGTCAGGCCGTCGGTCGCATCCTCGAGCACCATCGGATCGCGGTAAACGAAGAGGCCGCTGTTGAGCCACTTCACATTACTGCTGATGCCGTAGGTGGGACCGTAGTGTCCGGCGACCAATGCGTAGCAGCTCGAACCCCACTTCTTGTTGTTCGCGGTGACCGTCTCTGCGTCAATCGTACTGGGGCAGATGAACGTCTTTGGCCGCTGGCTCACAATCGCTTCAGGAAGAGCGGCGGGGATTCCACTCGCGGCCGTGCCACTCGCCCTCAGCGACTCGGCTGTCGACGTGTAGCTCTCAAACAAGGCGGTCTCTTCCAAGTATGGCAGCACATACACAAAGGCGCTCGTGCCAGGACCGTTCGCTGGCTGACAGGCACCATCGCAGCCTTCGCGGCCGGCAGGGAAGTTCCTCTTGGCACTCTCATGATTGAGGAAACCAAGCGCCATCTGCTTCAGGTTGTTCATGCACGACGAGCGACGAGCAGCCTCGCGAGCGCTCTGCACGGCAGGCAGGAGCAAGCCCACCAAGACGCCGATGATGGCGATGACCACGAGGAGCTCAACGAGCGTAAAACCTCGAACACGAGACCGCTTGACTGGGAGCGGCTGCACCATGATTGAAAACTCCAAAGACAGGGGTGCTACCCCCCCCCAATAAAAATAAAAACAAAGTCTGCCGCCGTGCGACATATTCAACGCACAACGACGAGCCTCGAAAGCATAGAACTGCATAAAAGAGGCGTCAACTCACCGGTGCGTACGGCTGGCCATCGTTATTTGTTCGCGGGCAAGGCCGCCAGCCGCTCAGAGGCCTCTTTTTCAGCCTTTTCCATCACCTCCGCGATCGACACGGGCACTCCACCCCGGCGAAGGCTCTCGTCTGCTGCTTCCATAAAAGCAAAGAGTTCTATCGTTTCCGCCGATTCGACAGGAGGGGCACCACCAGCAAAAAACTCGGCGATCGCCACCACGAGCGGACGGTAGCCGTCAAAGTTGC